>NZ_CP181044.1:4200000-4385539 GCF_047795635.1 Halomonas sp. HK25
GGTCGGCCAGGGATTCGACCTGCACCGCCAGGCGGCGGGGGGACGCGTAGGCGCGCACCTCGCCATGGGCGACATCGGCGTCGGCGAGCCCGCGACGGAGTCCATCGGCCAGGGCGTCGGAGAGGGCGTCGATGGCGTTCGGCGGCAGTTCTTCGACGCCCAGTTCAACCAGTAGGGTGTTGGCAGCCATGCTCAAGCGTCTCCCTCGTCGGCAAGCAGTTCCTTCCGCAGGGCTTCGGGGGCCAGCGGGAAGCCGGCGGCCTTGCGGGAGTCGTAATAGGCGTGGGCCACGTCGCGGGCCATGGTGCGCACGCGCAGGATGAAGCGCTGGCGTTCCGTCACCGAGATGGCGTGGCGGGCATCGAGCAGGTTGAAGGTGTGAGAGGCCTTGAGCACCTGTTCATAGGCGGGCAGCGGCAGACCGGCTTCGAGCAGGCGAGAGCAATCGCGCTCCTGCTGATCGAAGGCGCCGAACAGGAAGTCGACGTCAGCGTGCTCGAAGTTGTAGGCGGACTGCTCGCGCTCGTTCTGCAGATAGACATCACCGTAGGTGACCCGGGTGCCGTCGGGTGCGACGGTCCAGACCAGGTCATAGACGCTGTCCACGTTCTGCAGATACATGGCGATGCGTTCCAGGCCGTAGGTCAGCTCGCCGGTGACCGGGTAGCACTCGATGCCGCCGGCCTGCTGGAAGTAGGTGAACTGGGTCACCTCCATGCCGTTGAGCCAGATCTCCCAGCCCAGGCCCCAGGCGCCCAAGGTGGGGGATTCCCAGTTGTCCTCGACGAAGCGGATGTCGTGCACCAGCGGGTCCAGGCCGAGGTGTCGGAGAGAGCCCAGGTAGCGCTCCTGGAAATCCGCCGGGGAGGGCTTCATCACCACCTGGAACTGGTAGTAGTGCTGGAGGCGGTTGGGGTTCTCGCCGTAGCGGCCGTCGGTGGGGCGACGAGAGGGCTGCACGTAGGCGGAGTTCCAGGTCTCGGGGCCGATGGAGCGCAGGAAGGTGGCCGGATGGAAGGTGCCGGCACCGACCTCCATGTCGAGGGGCTGCAGGATCACGCAGCCCTGTTCGGCCCAGTACTGCTGCAGGGCCAGGATCAACCCCTGAAAGGTCGAGACGTCAGGCGCCGGCTCGGAGGTCGACGCGGCTGTCGAAGGCGAGAAAGTCATTGCGTAAAGCACCGTTGGCCATGAATTCACAGGGCGTCAAGTATACAATCACCGGAAGATCGGTTATAGGCGCACGCCCCGAGACACAGAGGACTCCTTCCCATGATCGTAGTGACAGGCGGGGCCGGCTTCATCGGCTCGAATCTGGTCAAGGCGCTCAACGAGCGCGGCCATCAGGATGTGATGGTGGTCGATGACCTTTCCGACGGCACCAAGTTCATCAACCTGGCCGACTGCACCCTGGGTGACTACCTGGACAAGGACGACTTCCGCCGTAGGGCAGAAGCAGAGCTGCGCGGCGGGCCTGCCCAGCTGCCCGAGATCGAGGCGATCTTCCACGAGGGGGCCTGCTCGGACACCACCGAGTGGGACGGCCGCTTCATGCTCGGCAACAACTTCGAGTACTCGAAGGTGCTGCTGCACTTCTGCCAGAAGCGCGGCATCCCCTTCCTCTACGCCTCCTCGGCGGCCACCTACGGTGGCAGCGAGGTATTCGTGGAGGCGCCGGAGCATGAGAAGCCGCTCAACGTCTATGGCTACTCCAAGCTGCTCTTCGACCAGTACGTGCGCACCCGCCGGGACGAGTTCGAGAGCCAGGTGGTGGGCTTTCGCTACTTCAACGTCTACGGCCCTCGCGAGCAGCACAAGGGCAAGATGGCCAGCGTCGCCTATCACCACCACACCCAGATCCGCGGCGGGGACAGCGTCAAGCTGTTCGGCGCCTGGGACGGCTATGAGGCGGGTATGCAGAGTCGCGACTTCGTTTACGTGGGCGACGTGGTCAGCGTGAACCTGTGGTTCCTCGACAACCCCGGGGTCTCCGGCATCTTCAACCTGGGCAGCGGCCGCGCCGAGCCCTTCAAGGCGATCGGCGAGACGGTGATCGACTACTATGGCCGCGGCAGCATCGAATACATCGACTTCCCCGAGGAGCTCAAGGGGCGCTATCAGAGCTATACCCGCGCCGATATCGGCAGCCTGCGCCGGGCGGGCTACGACCGCGAGTTCCGCACCGTGGCCGAGGGGGTACGGGAGTACCTGGGGTGGCTGAATGACTGAGCGGCCCGCGTCAGGTGCCGGCGAGAGGATACTGGCTGAGCCGGCCCCTCCGGGAGAGGAGGGCGGAGAGCGGATCCTGACTGAGCCGGCCCCTCCGGGAGAGGAGGGCGGAGAGCGGATCCTGGCTGAGCCGGCCCCTCCGGGAGAGGGGGGCGGAGAGCGGATCCTGGTCGTTGGCCCCTCCTGGGTCGGCGACATGGTGATGGCCCAGAGCCTGTTCATGACGCTCAAGGCACGCCACCCCGGCTGTCGTCTCGGCGTGGTGGCGCCCGGCTGGTCGCTGCCGATCCTCGAGCGTATGGCGGAGGTGGATGAGGCGATCGCCTTGGACGTGGGCCATGGCGAATTCGGCTGGCATGCTCGACGCCGTGTCGCCCGCTCGCTGCGCGGCCGCTTCGATCGCGCCATCGTGCTGCCGCGCTCCTGGAAGTCGGCTCTGGTTCCCTTCCTGGCGCGAATTCCACGTCGCCTCGGCTTCACCGGCGAGCAGCGCTATGGCCTGCTCAACGAGCGCCGGCGGCTCGACAAGGCCGTGCTTGACCAGACGGTGAAGCGTTTCGTGGCGTTGGGGCTGCCCGCAGAGGAGGCTGCCGCGGGCGACTTTCCGATTCCGTGGCCGCAGCTCGCCGTGGATGACGGCAATCTCGCCGAGCTGCGTCGGCGTCATGGGCTCTCGTCTCGCCCGGCCATCGGCATGATGCCGGGGGCCGAGTATGGCCCGGCCAAACAGTGGCCGCTGGGGCATTTTCGCACGCTGGCGGAGGCGCTGGTGGCCGAGGGGTTCGAGGTGCGGGTGCTGGGCGGTCCCAAGGATGACGAGGCTGGCAAGACGATCGCCGAAGGGCTGGCGCATGTGCACAACCTCTGTGGACGGACCCGCCTGGCCGATGCTGTGGACCTGCTGGCCGACTGCCGCCAGGTGGTCACCAACGACTCGGGGCTGATGCATGTGGCCGCGGCGGCCGGCACCCGGGTGCATGCTCTCTACGGCTCCTCCTCGCCGGCCTACACGCCCCCATTGACCGACAGCGCCGAGATTCACACCCTGGCGCTCGAGTGCTCTCCCTGCTTCGCTCGCACCTGCCCGCTGGGTCATACCCGCTGCCTTACCGAGCTGTCGCCACAGCGGCTGCTGGCGGCGGTGCTGGGCGCCGAGCGGCGCATTGCCGTCGAGGAATAGTCCTGCCCTACTGGACGCTGGCCGCCGCCTCGCCGGTGACGTAGTGGGGACTCTCCACCACCTGCTCCTGCTCGCCGGTGGCGTCATAGGGACTCTCCACCATCTGCTCCTGCTCGCCGGATGGTCGGGACGCCTGCTCTTCGGCCTCTTCCGGCCGGTTCGGTACCAGGCCCTCCCAGAGTCGCTGCTGCAGGGCATTCTCCTCGCGCATGCGGGCATTGAGCGGCTCAAGGCCGTGTCGCTCGACCAGGGTCTGCTCCGCGGGCCCGGCCAGCAGCGAGACGCCGAGGCCGGCGCGGTGCTCCTCGATGGTGAAGCCCATGGCCTCCAGGAGGGTCGGGAAGAGGTCCACCATGGAGGCGTCCCGGCGAGTGCGACTGCCGCCCTCGATGCCGGGACCGAGCAGCATGAAGGTGTTGTCCCGTTCGCCGGCGGTGAGCTGGTCCCACACCGAGACCCGCATTGTCAGGTGGTCGCTGGCGATCATCACCAGGGTGTTCTCCAGCAGACCCTCCTCCTCCAGGCGCTCCACCAGGTCCCGGGCCAGCCAGGCCGAGCACGCCACCGAGTAGAGAATATCCACGCCCTCGAACTCGCCCTGGCGATCGATACAGGCCTGGGCCGGGTAGCCGTTGGGGGCATGGCCGGCGATGGTGAGGTTGACCACTCCCCAGGGACCGTCCTCTTCGGTGTTCAGCCGTCGGATCTCTTCCGCGGTGAAGTCGTAGAGGGAGTCATCGAAGAGCCCCCAGTCGTTGATGTAGTCAGGGTCTTCCAGCCGCGGCTCGAGTTCGGCACGGCCAATCACCTCGGCGAAGCCGTGGCCTTCATAGAACAGCCCCTTGCCCGCGAAGGTAGTGCTGGCACCGCCCAGGTAGCTGAGCCGGTAGCCCTGTGCGGCCAGCAGGTCGCCCAGACAGTCCACGCCGGGAACCACGCGACCAAGTGGCTCGAACTGGCGGTCGTGCAGCAGGCCGGCGGGCATCAGCGGCGTGCCGCACTGGCTGGCGATCTTACCGGCCATGGTCCAGCCGGTGTTGTCGAGCTGTCGGACTCCCTCGAAGACGTGGCCGCGCTCGCCCAGGACATCGAGGTCGGCGTAGGCGTCGCCGAAGCGTTCGCGGTCGGCATAGGTGCGCTCGATGCTCTCCAGATAGAGCAGCAGCAGGTTGGGAGGATCCGACGGGGCCTCCTCGATCACCGGCGCTACGTAGCGCCGGTCCAGCCAGGCGCCATCGTCGGTGACGATGGCCGCGCCGCGCTGGGTCATGCCGTAGAGCAGGGGGTTGCTGGCCAACAGTATTAGCGCCAGTAGGCGTTCGCCCTGTCGCCAGCGGTGATCGACACGCACCAGCCAGGTGAAGGCCGTCAGCAGGGCCAACATGCTCAGGCAATAGAACACGGCGGCTACCAGGCGGTCGCCACCGCCATGCTCGGACATGCCCGCCTGGAGGTGGAAGAAAATCGCCCCCAGATCAACGATACCGAAGCTGTCGTTGAGGTAGACATAGAGGCCCAGCAGCGCCAGCGGCAACAGCGACCATGGCCATACCCTGGCCCTGGGGCGAGGATGGCGGGGCGCCCCCCAGCGCAGCAGCCAGCCGGCGCCGAGCCAGGCGCCGGTGATCACCGGCAGGGCCCAGGCGGGCAGTCGGCTCACGGTGACGACGGCGTAGCCGAAGCAGAGCCCGATGGCGAGCAGTGCCCACCAGCGGTGGGGGCGAAGGACAGAGCGGAGAACAGGCAGCATGGTGACGTCAGTCTCCTCGTGATGTCCTGACAGCATACCAAGCCAGACGCATCGCCTGGGGGCAGATTGGATTACGGCTGACGTTCGTTCTCATGAAGCTCGTTGAGCTTTGCGTACTTCATGTAGGCGTGGAAGGCCGTGGTCATGGCGACCGTCAGGCCATCGCTTCCTTGCAGCAGCCCTCCCTTCAAGACCAGCTTGCGTAACGTCGCGCTCAGGGCATGGACGGCAGGCCGAAAGGAGGAAGGAGAAACGCCTCTTTCCTTCATGGCCCAGGCGTCACGGGTAGAGAGCTGATCGATGCGTTGAATCCAGTGAGACAGATTCTCGTAGGTGAAATGGCGAATGTGAGCGTCTGTACCCTTCACCTTCGGCGCCTGCACCGACGAGTGGGCCTTCTTGGGCAGATATCCCGAAGTTGTTCGGTTGTAGAGCCTCACCACCTCGTCGGGATAGAACCCTGCGGCCTTGATCCAATGATTGCCGCAGAAGTTTCGGCGCCTGAAGCCGTAGGCCGTTGATGGGTCATCCAGCGAGAGGTTGCGAATGGCCGCTATGGCATCCTCGTCCAGACGCTCGTCAGCATCCAGGGCAAGGATCCAGTCGTTACTGGCATGGGGGACTCCGAAGGCCTTCTGCGGACCATCTCCGAGGTACTTCTGAAACAGGACAGTGGCGCCCCTACTTTCAGCGACACTTGCGGTGTCATCCTGGCTGAGAGAGTCAACGACAATGACTTCGTTGCAGACCGACCTCAGTGAGTCGATGCAGTCACCGATGCGTGCCTCTTCATTGAGTGTGATGACGATGCCGGTGATGGGAGTCATGGTGAGGCCTCTCGGCAATTGTGCGACGTGAGAAAGGTGGCAATCTGACCAGCCGCCACTGCGATATCGATACTCGCCATGTCCTGCTCGCCGGCGCTCTCGGGTGGGCAGAAGGCCAGGCGGTGCTCGGTGCCGTTGCAGGTCTGCCAGCGCAACGGGGTGGCGGAGCGGCGCGCCGGGTAGAAACCGGCGGTGGCGATATCCAGACAGCCGGCGATATGCAGCGGTCCGGTGGAGCCGGCGATGAACAGGTCCGCTGCGGCGAGGCTTCTGGCGAAGTCGGCGAGCCCCTCCCGGGACGGCAGGCGGTGGACCGGCACGTCGGCCTCGAGCAGCGGGGCCTGGATCGCCGCGGCAGTGGCCTCCTCGCCGGGGCCGGCGGTCAGGATCCACTGCAGGCGCTGCTCGCCAGCCAGGTACGCATCAACGCCGAGTACCAGGCGAGCGTACTGCGCGGGTGTGAGATTGACCGCCGAGCCGCCACTGCCGCCGTGCAGGAAGACCCAGGGCCGCGCCGGATCCAGGCCGAGCTCCTCGGCGAGGCGCCGGCGCTCGGCCTGGCGCTCGCTCTCCGGCAGCGGCCAGTAGGGGGGCTCGGGCGTGGCACCGGGGGCCAGCCCCAGCGCCGCGACCATTGCCTCGGCCAGCTCCAGGTTGTAGCGGTATTCGGGCCTTGCCGAACGCGACCTGCGCTGAACCACCCTTCGGTTGTAGAATAGCTGCGCCCACTTGGTGGCTGGCGCCAGGCGCAGCGGGATCCCCGCACGCCAGCCCAGCCAGCCGATGCGCGGCGTGGAGAACAGCGTAAGCAGCGCATCGAAGCGGGCCGCCTTGACCTCCGCGAGCAGCCGCTGGCGCTCGTGGCGGCCGGCATCCTCGCCGGGGTCGACCAGCACCTGGTCGATCCAGGGGCAGAGTCGCGCCATGGGCGCGGTATAGGCCGGCACCAGGACGCTGACGTGGGGCCTTGGGCGGGCCGCCTTGAGGCAGGCCAGCGCCGGCCACGCCAGCATGAAATCGCCAAGCTTGTCGTTGCGAACCACCAGCAGGCGCGGGAACGCGCCCGGGGCAGCGGAAGTAGCAGTCATCCGGGCTCCCGAGCCCCGAGATACCGAAGGAGTCAGCCTTGTCGCACAAGGTCCTGCATATCTGCCTCTCCAGCGGCTGGGGCGGACTGGAAATGTATCCGTCGAGGATTATACCCGAGCTGAAGCGGCAGGGGTGGCAGAGCCATGGGCTGGCCCTGGCCGGTTCCCGGGTCGCCGCCAGCTTTCGCGAGGCCGGGGTGGAGCCGCTCGTGATGCCTTCCAGGGGCCGGGCGCTGCTGGTCGTGTGGCGCGTGCTCGCCTATCTGAAGGCCCACGGTATCGGTGTGGTCCACTGCCACAAGTCCAGCGATCTGCGGCTGGGCGCGCTGCTGGCGAGCCTGCGGCCGTCCCTCAGGCTCTTCTTTACCGACCATATGGGTGTCACCCGTCCCAAGAAGGATCTCTACCACCGCTGGGCCTACGGGCGCGTCACGCGTCTCTTCGCCATCAGCGAGGCGACTCGACAGCGCAACCTGGCGGCCTTTCCGCTGCCGCCCGAGCGCATCCGTCGCCTCTACCTGGGCATCGACCCCGCTCCCTATGCGTTGCGCCTCGATGAGCAGGGGCGTGCGGCGTTGCGTGGCGAGCTGGGGATGCCCGAGGGCGCCGTGGCGATCGGTCTGCCGGGGCGGCTGACACCGGGCAAGGGGCAGGAGGTGTGGATCGAGGCCCTCGCTCGCCTGGCCGAGATACGGCCTGACCTGGCCTGGCAGGGCGTGCTGATCGGTGGCCTGACGGCGGAGGAGGGCAGCAACGAGGCCTACGTGGCCCGGCTGAGACAGCGTCTGGCCGAGCTGGGCCTCGAGGCGCTGGTCACCCTGGCCGGTTTTCGCCGCGACCTGCCTCGGCTGTTCGAGGCGCTGGATATCGTCTGCGTGCCCTCGCGCAACGAGGCCTTCGGCCTGACGGTGATCGAGGCCATGGCCGCCGGCAAGGCGGTCATCGGCAGCGACAGCGGGGCAATTCCCGAGCTATTGGACGGCGAGACGGGGCGCCTGGCGGCGCCTAATGATACTTCGGCGTGGGCCGCGGCGCTGGCCGAACTGGCCGACGATGCGGAACTGCGCCAGCGCCTGGGCCAGGCGGCCCGGGCACGGGTACTGGCGGACTTTACCCTGGCGGCCCACGTGGCCAGCCTGATCGAGGAGTACTCGGCTCAGGGTTCCTCGTAGCCCCGCCGGATCGTCGCCATGGCCCCTGGGGCGCCGAACTTCACCAGTGAGCGTTCCAGCCGCGCCAGGTTGCCGGCCTGCCAGTCGCCTTTCGGGCGCCGCCGGCAGCGGTCGAGGTCGATCAGCCAGACGCGTTCCTGGTCATCCACCAGCAGGTTGCGGGCGTTGAGGTCCACGTGGTCGAGGCCGGCGTCGTGGAAGCGGCGGATCGTCCGGCCGACCTCTTCCAGCAGGGTCCCGTCGGCTCGCTTATCCTCTAGTCGGCTGGCCAGGGCCCGGGCGCCGGAGATCCGTTCGGTGATCAGGGCGGCCTCGTAGGTGAGGCCATGGCGGGTAACGGCGGCGGCCACCGGGCGGGGCACCGGCAGGCCAAGCTCATGGAGTTCGGCGGTCAGGCGCAATTCGCGGAAGGCGCGGGTGCGCGCCAGGCCGGTCCACAGGTAACGGGTCGCGCTGAGCCGGGCGACGAGGCCGCCGCGGCGGTAGGGGCGCAGCACCCACTCGCCGCCGGCGCCGGCATCCAGGAACAGGCTGGCACCGCGGCCGGGGGCCTCGCCGGTCACTCGGCCCTGGCGGCGCCAGTGGTCGGGGTCAAGGAGCCGCGGGCCGGGCGGCGCTTCGGCGGTGGCGTCACATAAACGCTCCGCATCATATAGAATGAAAACCTTTCCCGCTCGACACGTTGCCAACCCCATGAAGCATCCTCTGCCTGCACAACCCCGGCACATCGGCGTGCTGCGACTCTCCGCTCTGGGCGATGTCTGCAACCTGGTACCGACGGTTCGCGCCCTGCAGCGCCAGTGGCCCGAGGCGCGCATCACCTGGATCATCGGCAAGGGCGAATACAGTCTACTGGCCGGCCTCTCCGGGGTCGAGTTCGTGGTCTATGACAAGGCCTCGGGGCTTGCCGGCATGCGCCGGCTCTGGCGAGAGCTGGCCGATACCCGCTTCGACGTGCTGCTGCACATGCAGCAGGCGCTGCGCGCCAGCGTGCTCTCCCTGGGGCTCAAGACCGAGGTGCGGGTGGGCTTCGACAAGGCCCGCGCCAAGGATGCCCAGCACTGGTTCACCCATCGTCAGCTGGCGCCCCATCCCCGGGCCCACGTGCTGGAGTCCTTCCTGGACTTCGCCCGCCTGCTGGGCGTTGAGGACCTCTCCCTCGAGTGGAACATGCCGGTGCCCGACTCGGCCTTCGATGAGGCCCGGGCGCTGACCCATGATGCGCCCTACCTGTTGATGAGCCCCTGCGCCAACCCGCGGCTGCGCAACTTTCGCAACTGGTCCGCCGAGGGCTATGCGGCGGTGATCCAGCACGCCTGGCACCAGCACGGCCTGCCGACCCTGCTCACCGGAGGCGGCAGCACCCAGGAGCGCGAGATGGGCGAGCGCCTCCACGCCCTGTGCGAGCCCGGCTCGGTGATCGACGCCATCGGCGGTACCTCCCTCAAGGGCCTGCTGGCGCTGATCGCACGGGCCCGGGTCGTCATCGCCCCGGACTCGGGCCCCGTCCACATGGCCAATGCCCTGGGCACCCCGGTGGTGGGGCTCTACGCCACCACCAACCCCGACCGCGCCGCCCCCTACCGCTGGCGGGAGTTCGTGGTCGACCGTTACCCCGACGCCGTAGGCACCTACCTGCACAAGCCCCTGGAGGAGATCCCCTGGGGACAGCGGGTGCGCCACCCCGATGCCATGTCGCTGATCCACGCCGAGGATGTCATCGAGCGCCTGGAGGCGGTGCTCGACCAGACCGCCGCGACCCACCCGGAAAGGGAGCTTCCCGACGATGAAACTTGATCTGACCGCCCTGGAGCACTCACGCCTGCTGGTGGTGGGCGACGTCATGCTCGACCGCTACTGGCACGGCGGCACCTCGCGCATCTCCCCCGAGGCGCCGGTGCCGGTGGTGCGGGTCGAGCAGAGCGAGGATCGGCCCGGCGGGGCCGCCAACGTGGCGCTCAACATCGCCTCCCTGGGAGCCCGGGCCGCCCTGGCCGGGCTGGTCGGCGACGACGACAACGCCGACCGCCTGGTCGCTCGCCTGGAGAGCGCCGGAGTGGGCGCTCACTTCGCCCGCAGTCCCGGTATCCCGACCATCACCAAGCTGCGGGTGATGAGCCGCAACCAGCAGCTGATCCGTCTCGACTTCGAGGAGGAGCTCGGCGAGGTGGATACCTCGGACCTGCTGGTGCGGGTCGAGGCGGCACTGCCTGAGGCGGACCTGGTGATCCTCTCCGACTATGGCAAAGGGACCCTGAACCGGGTCGAGGAGCTGATCCGCCTGGTGCGGGCCAGCGGCAAGCGTGTGCTGGTGGATCCCAAGGGCAGCGACTTCTCCCGCTATCGCGGGGCCAGCGTGATCACCCCCAACCTCACCGAGTTCGAGGCGGTGGTGGGCCACTGCCGCGACGACGCCGAGCTGGCCAGGCGAGGCGAGGCGCTGCGTGCCGAACTGGAACTCGAGGCGCTGCTGATCACCCGCAGCGAGAAGGGCATGACCCTGATCCGCGAGGGGCACGAGCCGCTGCATCTGCCGACCCGGGCCCGGGAGGTCTATGACGTCACCGGCGCCGGCGATACCGTGATCGGCGTGCTGGGGCTGGCGCTGGCCGCCGGCCACGCCTTCCCCGAGGCGATGACCCTGGCCAACCTGGCCGCCGGCCTGGTGGTGGCCAAGCAGGGCACCGCGACCCTCTCCATCGCCGAGCTCTACACCGCCCTGCAGGGCGACAAGCTGGCCGAGTTCGGGGTCATCGAGGAGACCCCGCTGATCGAGGCGGTGCGCGCCGCCCAGGCCCGCGGCGAGCGGGTGGTGATGACCAACGGCTGCTTCGACATCCTCCATGCCGGCCACGTGGCCTACCTGGAACAGGCCCGCAAGCTGGGCGACCGGCTGATCGTGGCGGTCAACGACGATCCCTCCATCGCCCGCCTCAAGGGCCCCAAGCGGCCCATCAACCCCCTGGCCCGTCGCATGCAGGTGCTGGCGGGCCTGGGCGCCGTGGACTGGGTAGTGCCCTTCGCCGAGGACACCCCCCAGCGGCTGATCGAGGCGGTGCTGCCCGATGTGCTGGTCAAGGGCGGTGACTACCACCCCGAGCAGATCGCCGGTGGCCAGGCGGTGCGCGAGGCGGGCGGCGAGGTCAGGGTGCTGGGCTTCGAGGATGGCGTCTCCACCACGGCGATGATCTCCACCATCCTCGACCGCGAGGCCTGATGGGCTGGCCCCGGGGCCTCTACTCGGCGGCGCTGCTGGCCCTGGCGCCGCTGATCTGGCGGCGTATCCGCCGTGAGCATGCGCTCACTCACCCCCGCGAGCTGCGCCTGGGCCGGATTCCCGAGACACCGCCCGGCGAACCCATGCTGTGGCTGCACTGCGCCTCGGTGGGTGAGGTGCTGGCGGCCCGTCCGCTGATCGAGGCACTGCTCGAGCGCTACCCGGGGCACCGCCTCACCCTCACCACCATGACCGCCACCGGGGCGGAACGCGCCCTGGCCCTGGCGGAAGCGCGAGACGACGAGCGCCTCGTTCATCACTTCGTGCCGCTGGACTTCCCCGCCGCCGCGGCGCGCTTCGTCGAGCGGCTGCGGCCACAGCTGGCGCTGTTCTTCGAGACCGAACTGTGGCCCAACCTGCTCCACGCCTGCCGGCGTCGCGGCGTGCCGGTGGCGGTGGTCAATGGCCGCCTCTCGCCGCGGGCCTGCCGCGGCTATCGGCGGCTGCGCCCGCTGCTGCGCGAGGCGCTGGCCTGCGTCGACTGGCTGGCGGCCAAGTCCCCGGCCGACGCCGAGCGCTTCGAGTGGCTTGGCATGGCGCCCGAGCGCACCGCCGTGGTGGGCTCGCTCAAGTTCGATATTGCCCCTGATGACGGTGCCTTCGCGGTAAGTCAGCGCTTGCGCACCCGCCTGGGCGAGCGCCCGGTGTGGGTGGCCGGCTCCACCCACGAGGGCGAGGAGGCGGCGCTGCTGGCCGCCCATATCCGGCTGCGCGAGAGCCATCTCGAGACCCGTTTCAAGCCCTGTCCCGACGCGCTGCTGGTGCTGGTGCCGCGCCATCCCCAGCGCTTCGATGCCGTGGCGGCGCTGTGCGAGCAGGCGGGAATGAGTGTGGCGCGTCGCTCTCGCGGCGAGTGGCCGCAGGCCGCCACGGCCGTCTACCTGGGCGACACCATGGGGGAGCTGCTGGCGCTCTACGGCGCGGCGGATCTGGCCTTCGTTGGCGGCAGCCTGGTGCCGATCGGCGGCCACAACCTGCTGGAGCCGGCGGCGCTGGGGGTGCCGGTGCTCACCGGACCCGAACTTGCCAACTTCGAGGAGGTGGCCGAGGTGCTGCGCGAGGCCGGTGCCCTGGTGGAGGTGGCCGACGAGGCGAGGCTGGCCGCCGCCCTGGCGGAACTCTTCGCCGACCCCGCCGAGCGGCGCCGCCTGGGCGTGGCGGGCCGAGCCGTGGTGGTGGCCAACCGGGGGGCGCTTGAGCGTACCCTGGACGGCCTGGCGCGGCTTCTGCCGACGAAGTGAGGACTCACTTCGTCGGCGAATGGTGTCAGGCGCGGGTGAGGCGTTCCACGCCCTGCTCGGCACCCAGCAGCAGCACGTCGGCGCCGCGGGCGGCGAACAGGCCATTGGTGACCACCCCGACGATGGCGTTGATTCTGGCCTCCATGGCCACCGGGTCGTCGATCATGAACTCGAAGCAGTCGATGATCTGGTTGCCGTTGTCGGTGACCACCCCCTCGCGGTAGACCGGGTCGGCGCCCAGCTTGACCAGCTCACGGGCCACGTAGGAGCGCGCCATGGGGATCACCTCTACCGGCAGCGGGAACTCGCCCAGCCGTTCGACTCGCTTGGAGGCGTCGGCGATGCAGATGAACCTGTCGGCGCAGGCCGCGACGATCTTCTCCCGGGTGAGGGCCGCGCCGCCGCCCTTGATCATGTGCAAGTGAGCGTTCACTTCATCGGCGCCGTCGATATAGAAGGGCACGGTGCCCACGCTGTTGAGCTCGAACACCTCGACACCGTGGCCGCGCAGCCGCTCGGCGCTGGCCTCGGAGCTGGCCACGGCCCCCTTGAAGTCGTCGCGCAGCCTGGCCAGTCGATCGATGAACCGATTGGCGGTGGAGCCGGTACCGATGCCGAGCACGGTGTCGCGCTCGAGCCAGGGCTTGATCTCGTCGATGGCGGCTGCGGCCACGGCGTCCTTCAGCTGATCCTGGGATAGGCCGTCCTGGGTCATGGGTTGCTCTCCGGTGGTTGCAGGTTGGGACATTATGATGGGGCAGTAAACCGGCGCCATTATAGGCCAGCCGGGCCCGTCTGCCGATGTTGCCCGCTGGACGCCATGCCGGCCGGGATGCTACCAATAGGGGTTCTCTGCGGCGCAGCAAAGGGCGCCGCGGCCCCTCGCGCCACGCCTCTGGGATATCAGGATGCTCGAAGCTACCGTCAAGAAGATTCTCCAGGCCCGGGTCTACGAAGCCGCCCGGGAAACGCCGATCTCCCCGGCCCCCTTCCTCTCCCGCCGCTTCAACAACACCATCCTGATCAAGCGCGAGGATCTCCAGCCGGTCTACTCCTTCAAGATTCGCGGGGCCTACAACAAGATGGCCCAGCTTAGTGAGACCGAAAAGGCCAAGGGTGTCATCGCGGCGTCTGCCGGCAACCATGCCCAGGGCCTGGCCATGGCGGCCAAGCTGATGGGTGTCAAGGCCGTGATCGTGATGCCGCGCATCACGCCGGAGATCAAGGTCCAGGCGGTGCGCGCACGCGGGGCGAAGGTGGTGCTCAAGGGCGATGCCTTCGCTGCGGCCGCCGAGCACGCCCAGGAGCTGATCAAGGAGCACGGTTACACCTATATCCCCCCCTTTGACGATATCGACGTCATCGCCGGCCAGGGCACGGTGGCCGTGGAGATCCTTCGCCAGCACGCGGGCCGCCTGGATGCCATCTTCGTGCCGGTGGGCGGCGGTGGGCTGATCGCCGGGGTGGCGGCCTATGTGAAGTACCTGCGCCCGGACATCAAGGTGATCGGTGTCGAATCCGAGGACAGCGCCTGCCTCAAGGCGGCCATGGAGGCGGGCAAGCGGGTCACCCTGGAGCAGGTCGGGGTGTTCGCCGAGGGCGTGGCGGTGGCGCAGATCGGCAAGGTGCCCTTCTCCATCATCCGTGACCTGATCGACGATGTGATCACCGTCAACACCGACGAGATGTGTGCCGCGGTGAAGGATATCTTCGAGGATACCCGGGCGGTCGCGGAGACCTCCGGTGCGCTGTCGCTGGCGGGTCTCAAGAAGTACATCCAGCAGACCGGCGCCGAAGGACAGACTCTGCTGTGCATCAACTCCGGCGCCAACACCAACTTCGATCGTCTGCAGCACATCGCCGAGCGCACCGAACTGGGCGAGCAGCGCGAGGCGATCATCGCCGTGACCATTCCCGAGAAGCCGGGCAGCTTCAAGAAGTTCTGCAAGATCATCGGCAAGCGCATGGTCACCGAGTTCAACTACCGCTACGCGGACCCGGAGAACGCCCATATCTTCGTCGGCGTCCAGGTCAAGCCGGGAGGCGAGGATCGCCAGGCGGTGATCGACCGGCTGAGGGAGGCCGACTATCCGGTGGAGGACCTCACCGACAATGAGCTGGCCAAGCTGCATATCCGTCACCTGGGCGGTGGTCGCCCCAGGGAGCACTTCGACGAGGAGGTCTACCGCTTCGAGTTTCCGGAACGCCCGGGGGCGCTGATGAACTTCCTCACCCACCTGCCTCACGACTGGAACATCTCGCTGTTCCATTACCGCAACCATGGGGCCGCCTACGGCCGGGTGCTGGTGGGCATGCAGATCCCCAACGGCGACCGCTCCCACGTCGAGGAGCACTTCGACGAGATCGGCTATCGCTACTGGAAGGAAACCGACAACGCCGCCTATCGACTGTTCATGGCTTGATCGGCCTTCCCGGGCGGGGTAAGCGCTGACTCGCGCCGTGCGCCCCGCCTGCCGTGTGTTTCAGTCTGTAAGCGTTGGGGAGGGGTGGTTGTCGAGAACCGGGAATGGCCCTATAGTCTCGGCCAGTTCTCCCCCCCTACGGAGTCGATGATGAAGCGCAAGCCCGATCTGGTCATGGCACTGGTACTGCTGTTCGGTATCGGCGTGGTGGCAACCGGTTACGCCCAGGCGCTGGCGGGCAGTTGAGCCAGGAACTGCGGCCGACAGCACCATGATCAGAGACCGACAGCAAACGGGGCGATGCCGAGAGGCATCGCCCCGTTTGCGTGGGAGTCGTGGCGGGCGAAGGTGTCAGGGACGCACGACCCGGGCATCGCTGACGATGGCATCCAGCGGTACGTCCCAGGGCTCCACCGGCAGCGCCTCGACCCGCTGACACTCGTGGGCCAGGCCGATCAGCCGTGGCCGAGGGCCGGGCCGGCGCGTGAAAGCCAGGCTGCGGTCGTAGAAGCCGCCGCCCATGCCCATGCGCTGACCCTGTTCGTCGAAGCCCACCAGGGGCAGCAGAATGAGGTCCAGGGCCCAGGCGGGCAGGCGTCGGGCGCGATGGGCGCCATGGCGCGTTTCGGGCTCCGGGATGCCGAAGCGGTTGGTTGCCATGGGCGTATCGGCGTGATAGTGGACGAACCACAGCCGGTTGCGGGAAAGCGGCCGGAGCACCGGAAGGTGGACGCGGGCGCTGCGACGGCGCAGCCAGTCGATCAGCGGTGTGGGATCGATCTCGCCGTCGTTGGGCAGGTAGAGCGCGACGCGCCGGGCGCGCTGGACGTCGGGCAGGCGACGCAGCTGGCGGCACAGGCGTTCGCTGGCTTCCTGTCGCTGTTGTGGAGTCAGGGCGCGGCGGCGTCGACGCAGCTCGCGACGCAGGGCCTGACGAGAGCCGTCGAAGGCATCGAGAAAGAGGGGTGCGGCGAATGTCGTCATGAGGTGGGTCATGGCAGACGAGGTTCCCCAGAGTGCCGCTGTCGTTCTGGCCCTTGAACCCAGTGGTTCAAGGTGGGTGGCCGCAGCCGAACCGTCAGGCTTTCCGACGCGCGGACATGCACACGGGTCCGGCTAGCATATGGCCCCCTGGGTACTGCGCATAGGCTCGAGGGACGATAACGACTGGCAAACACCCCAGGGAACCTCTTCATCCTAACAGAGCCATTCGGCCCGTCCAACGGATTATGCCGGGGCGGGGCGTGCTCGCAGGGAAACCGTTCGTGGCATTCAGCGCTGGGGCGTATCGGCCAGGGCGCGTTCCAGGCGGGTGCTGAGAGCGTCCAGGCTGCTTTCTCCTGCGCGCTTAGCGTCCAGTGCCTCGAGCAGCTCGTGGGTAATGTTGAGAGCCGCCATGATGGCGATGCGCTCGGTGCCCAGCAGGTTGTTCTGGGCGTGGATGCCGCCCATGGCGCGATCCAGGTAGCGGGCGGCGCGCTCCAGCTTGTCCTGCTCGTCGGGCGGGCAGGCAATGACATAGTTACGCCCCAGCAGGGTAATTTCGGTGGTCGGACGCGAGGCGTCGGTCATCGGAAGACTCCGGGTCGGCCTGCCGGGAGCGCTGCCGCGCGCCCCGGTGGCCTGATGCGTTAACATCCATGGCAGGAAAGGTTTCGGACCTCACTATAAGAGAGCCCTTCCGGGGCGGTCAACGCGCCGCCCTCGGTGAGGCCCTTTCATGCCCGCACCCGTCACGGATCTTCTCATGTCACTGATCAACGAACGCCAGGACTTCTCCACCATCGCCGACCTCTTTCTGCTTCATGGCAGCATGCAGTCGCCGGCCTTCCTCGATGGCCGCCTGTGCGCCGGCCTGGCCATGCATGACCTCTCCGCCGAGGCATGGCTCGAGGAGGTCTGCCTGGCGCTGGGCGTCGAGCAGCCCCGCGATGAGCCCTCCGCCGAGCGCCTGCTGGGCTGGCGGCGCCAGGCCCTGGACGCCCTCGCCGGCAGCGAACTCGGCTTCGAACCGCTGCTGCCCGACGACCTCTTCTCCCTGGCCGAGCGCGCTCAGGGGCTCCAGGAGTGGACCCTGGGGTTCCTGGAGGTGGTGCGGGATACCGGCGAGGTCCCCCGTGAGGCCTGGTCGCCTGCCCTGCGCGAAGCCCTGGACGATCTGGAGGGGGTCGCCGCCATGGAGGTCGAACTCGAGGAGAGCGCCGAGAACGAGGGCGATCTGTTCGCGCTCACCGAACATGTGCGCATGGCCGCCATGCTGCTCTACACCGAACAGCACCCCGGCCGGCCCCAGGTCGAGGACGCCGGGAACGATACCCGCCACTGACGCTGTCCCAGTTGCAGCTTATCCCCAGTCCCAGACTCATTCAGAGGAGCCTCCATGCTGCCCGAGATCCTGCCCCGCCCTGTCCCCATCAGCAACGACGAGTATCTGGCCCGGCGTCTGGCGCTGATGGCGGCGCTGCCCGCGGATAGCGCCGTGCTGCTGCCCGGCGCCTCGCTGGTTACCCGCTCCCGGGACAGCGAGTTTCCCTTCCGCCAGGACAGCGACTTCCACTACCTGACCGGCTTCCCGGAGCCCGACGCCCTGCTGTTACTGCTACCCGGGCGGCACGAAGGCGAGAGCGTGCTGTTCTGTCAGGATCGCAACCCGTTGATGGAGGCCTGGACCGGCATCCGGCTGGGGGCCGAAGGGGCCGTTCGCGAGCACGGGGTGGACCAGGCCTTCGAGAATGCCGCGCGCGACGAGTGTCTCGAGGGGCTGCTGGACGGCCGGCGGACCCTCTACCTGCCCCTGGACAGCCCCGAGGCCATGGCCATCGCCGAGGAGGTGCGCGCCGCCCTGATGGCCAAGGCGCGCCGTGGCGCCCGCCCCCCGGAGGCGCTGGCCGATGTGGCGTCGCTGCTCCATGAGGCGCGCCTGATCAAGAGCGAGCCCGAGCTGGCGGTGCTGCGCCATGCGGCCGAGATCTCCGCCAGGGCCCATGTGCGGGCCATGCGGGCGGCTCGCCCGGGGCTTGCCGAGTATCACCTCCAGGCCGAACTGGAGCACGAGTTCCGCTGGCAGGGCGGCAGTGGTCCAGCCTACGCCAGCATCGTCGGTGGCGGCGCCAATGCCTGTGTGCTGCACTACATCGAGAATCGCGGTCTACTGAGAGACGGCGATCTGGTGCTGATCGACGCCGGGGCCGAGTTCGATCTCTATGCCGGGGATATCACCCGCACCTTCCCGGTGAACGGCCGCTTCAGCGAGGCCCAGCGGGCTCTCTACGCTCTGGTGCTGGAGGTTCAGGAGCGGACCGTGGCCGCGATCAAGCCCGGTGTGACCCTGATCGAACTCCATGAAGGCGTGGTGCGCGGTCTCACCGAGGGGCTGATCGGCCTGGGGCTGCTCGACGGCGAGGTCCAGGCACGCATCGATGACGAGAGCTATCGTCGCTTCTACCTGCACTCCACCTCCCACTGGCTGGGGCTGGATGTCCATGACGTGGGTGCCTTCCGCCAGGAGGGTGAGCCGCGCCCCCTGGCGCCGGGGATGGTGCTGACCGTGGAGCCGGGTCTCTATATTCCCGCCGATGACGATATCCCCGAGGCCTTCCGTGGGATCGGGATCCGCATCGAGGACGACGTGGTGGTAACGGTCCGGGGGCACGAGGTGCTCACGGCCGGAGTGCCCAAGCGGATGGAGGAAATAGAGGCGGTGATGGCTACCAGCTGATCGTGCTTTCTATCGCCGACATTGCCGTTATGTAATTTACATTACGAAATATCCTGTTCGGAGATGCCGTGATCGAACCCCAATCCCCCCCCCGAACTCCCGATCCAGAGGCCGCATCGGCCAGCCCCAAGGCCTCGCAGCGCGTGGATGTCGCCATCATCGGCGGCGGCCTGGTGGGGGCCAGCCTGGCCTGTGCCCTGATGCCGCTGATCGAGCGGGCCGGCCTTTCGGTGGCGGTGATCGAGGCCGCCCCCCTCCTCGAGATGGTCGACGCGCCCTTCCAGCCCAGCTTCGACGCCCGGGCCAGTGCCATTGCCCAGGGGTCGGCGGACCACTTCGCCGACATGGAGCTATGGCAGGCCATGGCCGAGCATGCCACCCCGATTCGACGCATCCATATCAGCGAGCGTGGCCGCTTCGGCGCGACTCGGCTCGCCAGCAACGAGCTGGGGGTGGCGGCCCTGGGGCACGTGATTCCCAATGCCTGGATGGGCCGGGTGCTGCACCGTCGACTGGCCGAGCTGCCGATTGCCTGGCACTGCCCGGCCAGGGTGGAGGAGGTCGTGCCGGTGGCAGGCGGCCACCGGCTTACCCTCTCCGATGGGGGGCGCCTCGAGGCCGGGCTCACCGTGCTGGCCGACGGCGGCCGCTCCGGGATCAAGGAGCGGCTCGGCATCGAGAGCGACAGCCATCCCTATGATCAGGTGGCATTGATCGCCAGTGTAGAGCTGAGCCGACCCCATGACGGCGAGGCCTGGGAACGCTTCACCACCGAGGGACCCATCGCCCTGCTGCCGCTGCGCGGCCAGGCCATGGAGCTGGTCTGGACGCACCCCCTGGGGGCGGAGCAGCGTCGACTGGCGCTCAGCGACGGTGATTTCCTGGCCGAGCTGCAGCGAGCCTTCGGGGACCGCGCCGGCCGCTTTCGCCGGGTAGGCAGCCGCCATGCCTATCCGCTCAGACTCGTCACCGCCCGCGAGACTACCCGCCCTGGCCTGGCGGTGCTGGGCAACGCGGCCCATTCGCTGCACCCGGTGGCGGGTCAGGGCTTCAATCTGGCGCTGCGCGGCGTGATGGACCTGGTGGCCGCCATGCAGGCCGGCCGGGAGCGCGGCGAGGCGCCGGGCAGCGCGGGCGTGCTGGCCGACTTCGACGCGCGCCGCCACGCCGATCGCCACAACGTGATCCGCTTCAGCGATGGCCTGGTGCGCCTGTTCGGCATCGACAGCGCGCTGCTCTCCCATGCCCGAGCGGCGGGGCTGATCGGCCTCAACCTGGCCGGCCCGCTGCGTAGAGGCCTGGCCCGCCGGGCCATGGGTCTGGAGCGGTAGAGGGAAAACATGATGAGGAAGCGACCATGAGTGCAGCGAACACGCAGCGGCCGATGGCAGAGGCCGCAGAGCGGCGCGGCAGCGACGAGCGGTCGGCGGCCTTCGAGGAGCGCGCCGAGGTGGTGATCGTCGGGGCCGGCATGGTCGGGGCGGCGCTGGCCTGCCTGCTGGGTGAGGCGGGCGTCGAGGTGGCCCTGGTGGATGCCCGCGCGTCGCTGCTGGAACCCGAGGTGGTGGGTCGCGGACAGCCCGGCATGCGGGTCAGCGCCCTGACGCCGGTCTCCCAGCGACTGCTGGAGCGGTTGGGTGCCTGGGAGTGGATGGCGGCCCGTCGCATCAGCCCCTACCGCTTCATGCAGGTGTGGGACGCCCAGGGCAGCGGTGAGGTGTGCTTCTCCGCCGAACAGGCCGGGGTGGCGAAGCTGGGTCATATCGTCGAGAACGACGTGACCCAGGCCGCCCTGGAGCGGCGCCTGGTGGCGCTGCCGTCGGTGCGGCTGGTGCTGGGCGCCCGGGTGACCGGTCTGACGGACACCGATGGGGAGCGATGCGTGTGCCTGGCGGATGGCCGTCGGCTGCTGGCGCCCCTGGTGGTGGCCGCCGACGGGGCGCGTTCGCCGCTGCGCGAGCTCGCCGGCATCGAGACCCGCCAGCGCGACACGGGCCACCGTGCAGTGGTGACCACGGTGAAGGTCGCGCGGCCCCACGGCGATGTCGCCCGCCAGGCCTTCCTGCCCACCGGTCCGCTGGCCTTCCTGCCGCTGCGCCTGGACGGCGAGCGTCACCACTGCTCCATCGTCTGGTCCACCTCGCCGGAGGAGGCCGAGCGCCTGCAGGCGCTATCGGCCGAGGCGCTGGGCGATGAGCTGGCCGGGGCCATCGACCATCGCCTCGGCGAGGTGACGGTGCTGGACAGGGCGGTGGCCTTCCCGCTGGTGCAGCGCCATGCGCAGCGCTATGTACTGCCGGGCCTGGCGCTGGTCGGGGATGCCGCCCACAGCATTCATCCGCTGGCTGGCCAGGGCGTGAACCTGGGGCTGATGGATGCGGCCGTGCTGGCCGAGGAGCTGCTGGCGGCGCGGAGGCGGGGGATAGCGCTGGGTGACGAACGCTGGCTGGCCCGCTACACGCGGCGCCGGCGCGGTGACAACGCCGGCATGCTGGCGCTGATGGATGGCTTTCGCCTGCTGTTTGGCTCGCGCCACCCGGGGCTGACGCTGGCACGTAACCTGGGGCTGGGGGCCGTGGACAGGCTCACCCCGCTCAAGCGCCTGATAATGCAGCAGGCGATCGGACGACGTGGGCGGCTTCCGGCCTCCTGTCGCTGACGCCGGCCTAGCGCCGGCTCAGCACATTGAGCGCCTTGAGCAGGTTGAGTGCCTCGCCGAGCTGGTAGTCCTCGCGAAGACGTTCACTCAGCTCGGCGCGCTCCCTCGGGGCTTCCCGGGAACGCAGGTGCCCCTCCAGGTCCGCCTCGCGCACCTGGAGGCCGCTCTCGGTCACCTCCACCCGGCCGCGCACCACCTCCACATCGGGCTCGATACCCTGGGCCTGGATGGAGCGGCCGTTGGGGGTGTAGTAGAGCGCCGTGGTGAGCTTGAGCCCCTCGCCGTTGCCCAGCGGCATGATCTGCTGCACCGAGCCCTTGCCGAAGCTCTCGGTGCCCATCACTACCGCGCGACGCTGGTCCTGCAGGGCGCCGGCGACGATCTCCGCCCCCGAGGCGCTGCCGCCGTTGATCAGCACCACCAGGGGGACCTCCGGTGCGGCGGTTTGGGAGGTGGCGCTGAACTGCATTTCAGTGTCCGCCAGGCGCCCCTCGGTGTAGACGATCAGGCCATCGTCGAGGAAGGCATCGGCCACGCCTACCGCCGCCTGTAGCACTCCGCCCGGGTTGTTGCGCAGGTCGAGCACCAGGCCGCTCAGCGGCGCATCACGCTCCAGGCGGCGGAGTTGCTCGCCGACCTGGTCGCCGGTGCGACTCTGGAACTGGCTGATCCGCAGGTAGCCGTAGCCCGGTTCCAGCAGTTCGCTGCGCACGCTCTCGGTGCGGATCACCTCGCGGGTCAGGGTGACGGTGCGCGGCGAGCTTTCGCCGCGACGCAGGACGGTCAGCTCGATACGAGTGCCCGGCTCGCCGCGCATCAGGTTGACTGCCTCCTGCAGCGACAGGCGCTCGGTGGGCGTGTCGTCGATGCGCAGGATCTGGTCGCGGGCCTCGAGCCCGGCGCGGGAGGCCGGGGTGTCATCGATGGGGGTGATTACCGTCAGCTGGCCGTCCTCCAGCCCCACCTCGATGCCGATCCCGCCGAACTCGCCCTGGGTCGACTCGCGCAGGCTCTGGAACTCGTCGCGGTCCAGGTAGGCGGAGTGGGGATCGAGCTCGCTGAGCATGCCGCGCATGGCGTTGCGCAGCAGGGTGGCGTCGCCCACCTCCTCCACGTAGGCGCGTTTTATGCGCTCGAACACCTCGGCGAAGGTCTGGATCTCCTCCACCGGCAGGTCGTCATTCACCGCGCTGAGGGCGGGAAGGGGGAGCGCCAGAAGGGCGACGGGCAGCAGGGAGGCCAGCAGGCGTCGCGGCAAAAGGGCGAGGCCGGCCCTGCCAGGCATGGGAAGCGCTGGGGTCATGCGATCTCCGCTGTTCCGGGACGGTGAAGGTCCAGCATAGCCCGCCGGCCCCGGGCAGGGAAATAGCGTGCCGATTAGCGCGAGGCGATCCAGGACTGCGGATCGATGGGATCGCCACCGCGCCGCACCTCGAAGTAGAGCGCCGGGCGATGGTGGCCGCCGCTGGTGCCCACCGCTCCCAGCACGTCATCGCGAGAGACCGCCTGGCCCACCTGCACGCCGAAGTGCTGCAGGTGGGCGTACAGGGTCATCACCTGGTCGCCGTGGTCGACGATCAGCAGGTTGCCGAAGCCGCGCATCCAGTCGGCGAAGACCACACGGCCGGCGTGCACGGCCCGAATCGGCGTGCCCTCGGTGGCCTGGATCAGGATGCCGTTGCGATGCACGCCGTCGCCGGCCCGGAAGCGAGAGGCGACGCTGCCCTGCACCGGCCAGGGCAGGTCGCCACGAGTCTGCTCGATGGCGGTGGAGGGAGGGGGGCGATCGAGCCGGGCCAGCTCCTCCTGTACCTGGCGCAGCACCTGCTCGGCCTGGGCGCGGTCTTGCTCCAGCTCCGCCAGGCGGGCCTGCTCGCTGGCGTAGCGGCCGTCGAGTTCGGCCACTAGTTCGGCGCGCTCACGCATCTGGCCGGCCAGGTCTTGGGAGCGGGCGGCGAGCTCCACGGCCAGGGCGTCCAGACGCTCGCCGCGGGCCTCGAGCTCGCCGCGGGTCTCGCTCAGGGCGGCATCCAGTCGGGCCAGTTCATCGAGGCGCGCGTTGCGGGCCCGGGCCAGCTGATTGAGGTAGTGCTGCAGGCGGTCGAGCCGGGCGGGGTCGTCCTGATTGAGCAGCAGCTTGAGCTGGGGACTTCGGCCCAAGCGGTAGAGGGCGTCGAGCTGGATGTTCAGGGCGGCGACCTGATCGGCGCGCTCCGCTTCCAGCAGGTCGCGACGTCGTTCCAGGGTAACGATCTCGTCGCCGAGCTCGCTCCGCTCGCCTTGCAGGACGTCGAGGCGGCGGTGGGTCTCGGCCAGGGCCGTCTCCACCCGGCGCAGCCCCTGGCTGGCTTCCGTCTGCGCCTCTCGCGTGGTAGAGAGGCGCCGCGCGGCGCCCTGGATCTCGCTGCCGATGGCGTCGAGCTGCTCCCGCGCCGCCCGCTCGCTGGGCTGGGCGGCCAGCGGCGCGGCCAGGCAGATCGCCAGCAGCGCTGCAGCGAATCCGCCTGCCCGCTGGGGCAGGCGGCGTGGGCTTGCCATCGGCGGACCGGCCCTGTTCAGGAGGCGGGTCAGGACGCCGCGTCGAAGTCGATCAGCACCCGTCCGGTCATCTCCCCGGGCACCGGCTGGTCCATCAGGGTGAGAAGGGTCGGGGCGATATCGCACAGGCTGCCGTCTTCCTGCAGCCGGGCCGGGCGCGGGCCCACGTAGATCAGCGGTACCTCGAAGGTGGTGTGGGCGGTCTGGGGGTTGCCGGTGTCGGGATTGACCATCTGTTCGGCGTTGCCGTGGTCGGCGGTGACCAGGCAGGCACCCCCCACCTTCTCGATCGCCTCCACCACGCGACCCACGCAGCCGTCCACTGTCTCGATGGCCTTCATCGCGGCGTCGAAGTCGCCGGTGTGGCCAACCATGTCGCCGTTGGCGTAGTTGCAGACGATCAGGTCGTAGTCGCCGGACTCGATGGCCGCGACCAGCCTGTCGGTGACCTCGACGGCGCTCATCTCCGGCTTCTCGTCGTAGGTCCTGACCTCCTGGGGAGAGGGCACCAGAATCCGTGTCTCGCCTTCGTATTCGGCCTCGCGGCCGCCGGAGAAGAAGAAGGTGACGTGGGCGTACTTCTCGGTCTCGGCGATGCGCAGCTGGGTCAGGCCGCGCTGTTCCATCACCTCGCCCAGGGTGTGGGTCAGTTCGGACGGAGGGAAGGCCGAGGGCGCGGGAATATCGGCGGCGTACTGGGTCAGCATCACCAGGCCGTCGCCGGCGAGCCGCGGGCAGGCGCGACGCGCGAAGCCGCCGAAGGCGTCCTCGACGAAGGCGCGGGTCAGCTCCCGGGCGCGGTCGGCGCGGAAGTTCATGAAGATGGCGGCGTCGCCGTCCTCCAGCACCACCGGGGTGCCGGTGGGGCGAATACTGGTGGCGGCAACGAACTCGTCGGTCTCGCCCCGCTCGTAGGCGGCGCGCAGGCCCTCCTCGGCGCTCACCGCCTCGAACTCGCCGACGCCCTCGGTGAGCAGGCGATAGGCCTTCTCGACGCGATCCCAGCGATTGTCGCGATCCATGGCGTAGTAGCGGCCGATGATCGAGGCGACGAAGCCGTTGTCGGCACCGACCAGCTCGGAGAGGCGCTGGTTGGCCCGCTCGATGGAGGCCAGGGCGCTCTTGGGCGGCATGTCGCGACCGTCGAGGAAACCGTGGACGTAGATGCGCTGTGCGCCGCGGCGAGCGGCCAGTTCGGCCATGGCGACGAAGTGGTCGTCATGGCTGTGTACGCCGCCCGGAGAGAGCAGCCCCAGCAGGTGTACCGCGCGGCCCGCCGCCACGGCGGCATCGATGGGAGCGGTCAGGGCGGCAATGATGTCCAGATCGCCGTCCTCGACCGCCTTGGTGATGCGGGTGAAGTCCTGATAGACGACGCGCCCGGCGCCGAGGTTCATGTGGCCCACCTCGGAGTTGCCCATCTGGCCCTCCGGCAGCCCCACATGGCGGCCATCGGTGTGGATCAGGGTCGCCGGATGCTCCTGCTGCAGGCGGTCCATCACCGGGGTGCGGGCGGCCAGCACGGCGTTGTGGGCGGCATCGGGGTTGTGGCCGTAGCCGTCCAGGATGATCAGGGCGACAGGGCGTGGCGTGCTCTGGCTGGCGGGGTGGGGCATGGGGCTGTCCTCGAAGCGTTGCTGGCGACATCTCAGTGCCCTGGACGGCGTGCAGCGAAGGGGCTGCGCCGGGGAAGCTGCCCCGAGGGGCGGCCGAGAAGAGGGCGGGGTCGCGGCAGATGGTGGATTGCGGCATGATATCGCATGGCGCCGCCGGGCGTCATTGCCGGCCGCAGCCGCCGGCACGTCGTGTATACTGATCGCCGTTCATTCGGCGGGCCCGCATGGCCCCGGCCTTTCCCTTCGTGCACCGAGACAAGAGTTATCTGGACCCATGATCGATCAGCTGTTTGAATTCATGCAGAACCACCCGTTGCTGGTGGGCGCCTTCCTGTTGGTGCTGACCGCCTGGATCCTCTACGAGGTCCGCAACAGCAGCGCCAACGGCGTGACCTCGAGCGAGGCCACCCAGCTGATCAACCGCGAGGATGCCGTGGTGGTGGATACCCGCGATGCCGACGCCTTCAAGGCCGGCCATATCGCCGGGGCCCGCCACATCCCCCAGAGCCGCATCGACGAGCGCCAGGGTGAGCTCCAGAAGGTCAAGGAGAAGCCGATCATCGTGGTCTGCAAGTCCGGCCAGACGTCGGGGATGACCGTGGCCAAGCTGGCCAAGGCCGGCTACCCTCGCGTGCTCAAGCTCAAGGGCGGCATGATGCAGTGGCAGGCCGACGGCCTGCCGGTCGTGCGCAAGTAACCTTGATTGATCGCTTCACATTCGTTCATCGAGTCAAAGGACCTTTCCCATGGCGGAAGAGAACAACCAGAGCGCCGCTGCCGGCAACCCGGCGGCCGGCCAGCAGGACAAGCCCCAGCTGCAGTTTTCGGTGCAGCGCATCTACGTCAAGGACATCTCCTTCGAGGCGCCCAACTCGCCGGCGGTCTTCCAGCAGCCCTTCAAGCCCAAGGTCGGCCTGGACCTCAACACCTCCAGCCAGCAGGTAGGCGAGGGTCTCTATGAGGTGGTGATCAAGGTGACCGCCCAGGTGACCCACAGCGAGGAGGGCACCACCTCCTTCCTGGCCGAGATCGAGCAGGCGGGCCTGTTCCGCATCGCCGGCATCGAGGGCGCCCAGCTGGATCACACCCTGGGCGCCTTCTGCCCCAACGTGCTCTTTCCCTACGCCCGTGAGTGCGTCGACAACCTGGTCAACCGCGGTGGCTTCCCGCCCCTGATGCTGGCGCCGGTCAACTTCGAGGCGATCTACGCCCAGAAGAAGAAGCGCGAGGCCGAGCAGGCCCAGCAGCCGGGCACCCAGACCACCCAGTAAGGGCACTGCGATGGCCCCGAAGTGATGATCAAGCCCGAGTTAATGATCAAGAGAGCACCGCGCATCCACGTCGCCGCCGACTTCATCGTCGGCGGCGACGTCGTTCTGCCCGAGGGGCCGGCCCGCCATGTGGCGCGAGTGCTGCGTCTGGGCGAGGGGGCGCCGCTGCGCCTGTTCGACGGCAGGGGGCTCGAAGCCAGTGCCGTGCTGGTGGAGGCTTCCCGCAAGCGGGTGGTGGCGCGCATCGAGTCCGTTGAATCGGGCGGCGGCGAGTCGCCGCTGGCCGTGCATCTGGGCCAGGCGATCTCCAAGGGTGATCGCATGGACTATGCCATCCAGAAGGCCGTCGAGCTGGGGGTGGCGGCCATCACGCCGCTCTTCACCGAGCACGGCGACGTGCGCCTCAAGGGCGAGCGCGAGGCGAAGAAGCTCGCCCACTGGCAGGCGGTGGCCGCCAGCGCCTGCGAGCAGTGCGGCCGTGCTCGGGTGCCGCCGGTGCACCCGCCCCTGGCGCTAGCCGACTGGCTGGCCGAGCGCGACGAGGCGCTGCGCCTGGTGCTGCACCCGGCCACCGGTTCCGAGGCTCAGGCCGTGCTGGCGCACGAGGCCGCCCCGGCCAGCGTGGCTCTGCTGATCGGCCCCGAAGGGGGCCTGGCCGAGGCCGAGGTGGCGTCGGCCCGAGCCCAGGACTTTGCGCCGCTCTCGCTGGGGCCGCGCATCCTGCGCACCGAGACCGCCCCGGTGGTAGCGCTGAGCCTGCTGCAGTACCGCTTCGGCGACCTTTGAGTTTCGGCCACCCTTGAGCGTCGGCCACCTTCGAGAGTAACCCCGCCATGTCCGATTCCCGCGACCGCCATATCCCACGACCCGCCGCCGGCCGGCGCTATCGCGCGCCGCGCACCGCCGTGGGCGAGGTGGCCTACCTGGAGGTGGTCACCGTCAACGAGACCGGCGCCTTCCTCGACTGGGGGCATCCCAAGGACCTACTGCTGCCCTTTGGCGAGCAGCGCTTCCGCCCCAGCGTGGGCAAGCGGGTGCTGGTGAGGATCTACCAGGACCAGCAGGGCCGGCCGGTGGCCTCCCAGAAACTCGATCGGTTTGTGTCCGATGAGGCCGATGGCCTTGCGGCAGGCGATGAGGTGACCCTGGTGATCGCCGAGCAGACCGACCTCGGCCTCAAGGCGGTGGTCGACCATCGCTGCTGGGGGCTGCTCTATCGCGACGACATCACCCGACCGCTGCGCCGCGGCCAGCGCCTGACCGGCTACGTGAAGCGCCTGCGCGAGGATGGCCGCCTGGACCTCTCGCTGCTGCCGCCGGGGTCGGCGCGCCTGGACGTGGTGGGCGAGACGGTGCTCAAGGCGCTGCGCGAGAGCGGTGGCTACCTGCCACTGGGCGACAAGAGCGACGCCGCTGAGATCAAGGCGCGTCTGGGGGTGAGCAAGAACGCCTTCAAGCAGGCCATCGGGCGGCTCTACAAGCAGCGCCTGATCACCCTGGAAGCGACCGGCATTCGGCTGGCGCCGGGCGGCGCGTCGGACACCGAGTAGCCGGCATATCACCGCTCAAGGCTGTTCCGGCGGCAGGTCCCGGAGCGCCGGACCGTCGAGGGGGCGCTGTGAACCCCTCCCTGGGCGCTACCGATGCCATCCCTGGCATAGGACCCCCTCTACGACCTGTCCCCGGCGCCTCTCGCGTAGAGCGCAGGCTAACTGCCTTGGTAGCGCCAGCACCCCTGCGGCATACTGGCCGCACTTACTCTCCGAATCGGAAACCCGACGCCATGAGCGAACGCGCGCTGAAGATCGGTGTGGTGATGGATCCCATCGCCGACATCGCCTACAAGAAGGACACCACCCTGGCCATGCTGTGGGCGATTCAGGATCGCGGCTGGTCGCTCGCCTATATGGAGCAGGAGGACCTCTTCCTGCAGGATGGCCGCGCCTTCGCCCGGCAGTCCGAGCTCAGGGTGCACCGCGACCCGGCCCACTGGTACGACCTGGGCGCGCCTGAGCCTTGCCCCCTGGCCGAGCTCGACGTGATCCTGATGCGCAAGGACCCGCCGGTGGACGCCCACTTCCTCAACGCTGTGCACCTGCTGGGCTTCGCCGAGCGCGAGGGCGTGCTGGTGGTCAACCCGACCCGGGCACTGCTGGAGTGCAACGAGAAGCTCTTCGCCCAGCAGTTTCCCCAGTGCTGCACGCCGACGCTGGTCTCCTGCAGCGAGCCGGTGCTGCGCGCCTTCCACGCCGAGCACCAGGATGTGATCTTCAAGCCCCTGGATGGCATGGGCGGCAGCGGGATCTTCCACGTGCGTCCCGATGGCCGCAATCTCGGTGCCATCATCGAGACCCTCACCGAGCGCGGCCAGCGCCAGATCATGGCCCAGCGCTATATCCCCGAGATCACCGATGGCGATACCCGTATCCTGCTGGTGGACGGCGAGCCGGTGCCCTATGGTCTCGCCAGGGTGCCCATGGCCGGTGAGACCCGCGGCAACCTGGCCGCCGGCGGCACCGGGGTCAGCCGCGAGCTCACCGAGCGTGACCACTGGCTGATCGGCCAGGTGCAGCCGATGATACGCGAGAAGGGGCTGATGTTCGTCGGCCTCGACGTGATCGGTGACTACATCACCGAGATCAACGTGACGAGCCCCACCTGCGTGCGCGAGATTGATGACCAGTGCGGCACCGATATCGCCGGGCTGCTGCTGGACGCCATCGAGCGCCGGCTCGCCGGTCAGCGGGCAGCGGGCATCACCTGAGGGGCCGGGAGGCCGTCCATGACGCCCTACGTCAGCGATCCCATTCAATATGCGCCGGTCACCCGGCCCTACCGCCGCTGGCTGGCCTGGTCGCTGGCGCTGCTGCTGCACCTGGCGGTAATCGGCGTGGTGGCCAGCTGGCAGTTCGCCGCGCCCCCCGCCCCGCGCTCGAGCCTCGACGTGGTGCTGGTCACCCGCCCCGCCGAGGCCCCGGTGACGGCCGACGCCATCGCCGAGGCCGACCAGCAGGCCGCCGGTGAACAGCAGGAAGAAGCGCCGGCGGAGTCACGCGCGGCGCCCATGGAGGAGCTGCCACTGGTGCAGGAGAGCGTCAGCGATGTGGATCCGGCGACCCTGGCCGAGCCGGAACAGGCGCGTGTCGAACCCGAGGCGCGCCCCGACGAGCAGGCGCCGCCCGCCGCCGAGAGTGAGCAGGAGTTCGAGATGCCCCCCGAGCCCCGCGAGAGCGCGCCCCAGGCGGCGGATGCCGCCGCACCGCCCAGCGCCACGGCGCCCTCGGCGGCTGGCCGCGATCTGCTAGCCCAGGCCACCCGCAGCATTCGCGAGCAGGGCCTCAGCCCGGAGGCGGCCGGCCCCGCCGGCGAGGGCCCGCAGTTGGCCGCCCAGCGCGCCGCCGAAGCCCGCTATATCGACGACTGGACTCGCCGGGTGGAGGACTACGGCAACCGCGTGCATCCGGCGCCGCGCCACCTCCAGGGACAGCTGCGCATCCGCGTGGTGATCGGCCGGGACGGCGGGCTTCGCCAGGCGGAGGTGGTACAATCCTCGGGACATGCCGAACTCGACCAGGCCGCACTGGATACCGTGCGCGGGGCATCACCCTATCGCCCCTTCGACGCGGGCATGGGCAGCCTGGACAGCCTCTCCATCACTCGCGTCTGGCGGTTCGGCCAAGGCAATCACTACGGCGTGCGATAGGACCCGCCGGGGAGTCTCATGCAACATTTCGGTTTGAAAGACCACTTCCTGATGGCGATGCCGCACCTGGAAGACCCCAACTTCGCCGGTAGCCTCAGCTACCTCTGCGACCACGACGAGAAGGGCACCATGGGGGTGATCGTCAACCGGCCGCTGGAGCTGACCCTGGAGGCGCTCTTCGAGCAGCTCGAGCTCGGCGGCGAGGAGAGCCCCCACCGCAATGCGCCGGTCTACTACGGTGGGCCGGTCCACAAGGATCGCGGCTTCATCCTGCATCGCGGCGCCAGCACTCCCTGGGATTCCAGCATCCAGGTCACCGAGGAGCTGGCCTTGACCACCTCGATGGACATGCTCCAGGCGCTGGCTGCCGGCGAGGGCCCCGAGGACTTCCTGGTCTGCCTGGGCTGCGCCGGCTGGGAGGCCGGTCAGTTGGAGCAGGAGATCCTCGACAACGCCTGGCTCACCGTGGAGGGGCGCAGCGATATCCTCTTCGAGGTGCCGCCGGAGCAACGCCTGGGAGCGGCCGCCGGCATCCTCGGCGTCGACCTCAACCTGATGACCCGCGAGGCGGGGCATTCATGATGCCGGGGCGCGGCTGATGGCAGGGGGGTATTGATGGCCAGAACCGGCGAGCGGCTGGTGCTGGGCTTCGACTTCGGCACCCGGCGTATCGGCGTGGCGGTGGGCAACGAGCTGCTGGCCAGTGCCCGGGAGCTCGACCCCCTGCCGGCCCGCGACGGCATACCCGACTGGCAGCAGGTGGCCAGGCTGGTGGAGGAGTGGCAGCCGGATCTCTTCGTGGTGGGGCTGCCGCTGACCGCCGAGGGCGAGGAACAGCCGATGAGCACCCGCGCCCGCAAGTTCGGCCAGCGCCTGTTCGGGCGCTTCGGCGTGCCCTGCGAGATGGTCGACGAGCGTGGCTCCACCGGCGAGGCCAAGGTGATCGCCCGGGAACTCGGGCATCGCGGCAACTACCGGGAGGAGAGCGTCGACGGCATCAGCGCGGTGCTGATTGTCGAACGCTGGTTCGCCGCCCGGGAGGGGCTGCCCGGCCGCTGAACGGCGGCCTCAGGCCGGGTCGGTGCGGTTGAAGTCCTCGACCGAGAGGTCGGTGAACTTCTCCAGGAAGAACACCAGGGTGGCCGGGTGGTGGAAGCGCTCCTCGAAGGTCTCCTGCTGCCCGTCGCGGCGGCGCGTCACGCTGGCGCGATACTCGCTGCCCGACTTCACTACCTGCGCGGTGTCCTCCCGGCCGTCTTCGCGTTTCTGCGCCGCTAGCCGCGGCTGCCCCTCCAGCAGTGTTTCCAGCCGTCGGCCGGCCTCGAGCTCCTCGGGCGTGGCCCAGTGTGCCTGGTCGCGGTCACCGTAACGGTAGAGAAGCACCGCCAGCAGCGCCGCGAAGACGGCGCTGGTCAGCATCCAGGTAAGCGTGATGCCGTCCAGGGAGATCGACAGCAGCACAACGAGCTGTACCACCGCCCCCACGGCGAGCACACCGGCCAGCGGCCGCCACATCCGCGGCCCCATGAAGCCACGCCCCAGGAAGTATCCCCACAGCCCTACCACCCCCATCCCACCCACCACCAAGTGCACCAGGGCGATGGCAGTGCCGCCGCCAGCCAACAGGGCGATCACCCCGATCAGCAGCAGCAAGGTATAGAACACCGCCAGTAGGCGGTAGGCGCGTTGCAGGCTCATGGGTCTCTCCTCCGGGGCTGATGTTAGACATCTAGCATAGGCGAAGCGCGCCGAAGCGCCTCCCCTCAGAGCTCGCGGTCGTCAACGCCCAGGCGGGTCGGCACGAACCAGCGCACCGGGCGCAGGTCCTGTTCAATCAGTTTGTCCACCTCGAGCAGGGTGGCGAAGATCGCCATGCGCACGGGAATGCCGTTGTCGGTCTGGCGGAAGATCGCCAGGCGCGGGTCGCCGTTGAGATCCACGTCCAGGTCGTTGGCATCCGGGCGGCTGTCCCGGGGTAGCGGGTGCATGACGAGGGTATCGTGGCTGCAGCGCTGGTCCAGGAAGGCGCGGTCCACGGTGAAGTCCCGCGACAGGCTGAAGCCTTCGCTCATCTCGGCGGTGAAGCGCTCCTTCTGGATGCGGGTGGTGTAGACCACGTCCACGTCGCCGAAGTCGCTGGCCAGGCTGTCGCGCTGCTCCACGCGGTGGCCGCGGGAGGTCACCAGGTCGATCAGATGGCTCGGCATCTCCAGCCCCGGCGGGGCCACCAGGGTGATGCGTAGCGGTTCGTAGAGCGAGAGCAGCTTGATCAGCGAGTGCACCGTGCGGCCGAACTTCAGATCGCCGGTCATCAGCACATGAGCGCCGGAAAGCCGCTTGCCCAGTCGAGTGAACTCCTTGTCGATGGTATAGAAATCGAGCAGCGCCTGGCTGGGGTGCTCCCCGGGGCCGTCGCCACCGTTGATCACCGGCACGTGGGTGGCTGCGGCGAACTCCGCCACCGAGCCCAGCTCGGGATGGCGCATCACGATGGCGTCGCAGTAGCCGCTCATCACCCGGCTGGTGTCATAGAGCGACTCGCCCTTGGCCATGGAGGAGAAGGTGAAGCCGGTGGTGTCGCAGACGCTGCCTCCCAGGCGGCAGAAGGCGGCGTTGAAGCTGACCCGTGTTCGGGTGCTGGCCTCGAAGAAGAGGTTGCCGAGGACGGCCCCCTCCAGCACCCGGGTGACCTGGCGCCGCTGGGCGATGGGCTCCATGCGGGCGGCGACCCGCAGCAGGTGATCGACATGGTCACGGTTCAGGGAATCGACGGAGAGCAGGTGGGAACTCATCGGACGGCCTCGGCTGGCGGGAGGGTGGACGGCCGCTAGTGTACTCCGCCGTGGCGCCGGCTTCACGGGGCCTGGCTGACCCTGGGCCCCCAGAGTTAGCCAGGCGGCTTCCGCCTCGCCGAGGAGCCGGGGATGACCGCGGACGTCATGGTCGACCATGGTGCTATTTGGTTTCGTTTGAAACTATTTTGACCTCGGTCAAGGCAGCGAGGCTCCCGCGGGTCGATACTGAGGCCAGACACAGGACTCAGAATCACCTGACGGGAGAATCACCATGGCCACTGCACAGACCAATCGCTCTACTACCTGGTGGGAACGCCTGACCGATCGCTGCTATGCCGCCTCCACGCCTCAGCTGGTACGCGACGTCCAGCACGAGGCGGGCAGCACCTACCAGACGCTGCTGACCGACCTCGAGCGTCCCCTGGAGCAAGGCTTCGAGCGCGAGATGGCCCGGCAGCTGGCGGCGGGCCAACCGGCCACCTTCGTGCCGGCGAAGACCCTGATGCCGGTGATGATGCAGCGCTTCGGCCTGCAGGACGCGGAGTTGGCCGTCCAGCCGGGCTACGGCGCCCTGCGCGACACCTGCAACGCCTGCCCCGTGGTGGGCCACTGCTGGCAGGCGATGCGCGCCGGCGCCGAGGTGGACGAGTGCCGCGGCTTCTGCCCCAACGCCGAGGCGTTCGAGCGCCGGGCCCAGGGCTGACCCGCCATCGGCGCCCTGCCTTGGGTGTCGAAGACTGTTCGATGACAGCGGGCTCTCGACCGGATCGGTCGAGGGCCCGTTCGTCTTTCGTGCATCGATGCGTCCCTCGGGCGGCTTACCCTAACCTCATTACCAGACGCCGAACAGGTAGCCGCGCTTGTGGGCCGAGCCGGTCTGCTCGGTGACCCGGCGATTGCTGACCGTGATGCGTCGGCGGCGCTCCAGCGCCCAGCCCTGCAGGGCCTGCTCGAGGCGCTCGAGGGTATCGGTGTGATGAGCATCGCCAGCCACGTCGGTCAGCTCCTGTGGGTCGGTGGCAAGGTCAAACAGCTGGGGGCGATGGTGCTGATAGTGCACATATTTCCAGCGGCCATCCGTCACCATGAAGGCACGTGCCTCGTCGGTGGGAAGGTCCAGGGCGACTCGGGCCGGGCGCCAGGCGTAGTCGGCCTCGCTGAAGGCATACTGACGCCACGCCTCGACCCGGCTGCCTGTCACCAGCGGCAACAGCGAGCGTCCCTCCAGCACATGATCCAGGGCCAGGCTGTCGCCGCCGGCGGTATCGACGAAGGTGGGCACCAGGTCGATGGCCTCCACCAGGCGCTCCGAGACGCTGCCCCGCGTGCTGTCGGCCTCGTGGCGCGGGTCGACCACGATCATCGGAATGCGCACGCTCGGCTCGTGGAACATCTCCTTCTCGCCCAGCCAGTGGTCGCCCAGGTAGTCACCATGGTCCGAGGTCAACACAATCAGGGTGTTGTCCAGCTGGCCTTGTGCCTCTAGGAAGGCGACCAGCCGACCGATATGGTCATCCAGCTGGGTGACCAGTCCCATGTAGGTGGGAATCACTCGCTCACGCACCTCGTCGCGCGAAAACTCCCGGGACTCGGGATGCTGCATAAAGGCGCCCAGTACCGGGTGAGGTGACTCTCGTTCCAGGTCGCTGCGGGCCGCAGGGAGGATATCGTCCGGGCCATACATGGCGTGGTAGGGGGCCGGCGCCAGATAGGGCCAGTGGGGCTTGATATAGCTGAGGTGAAGGCACCAGGGGCTGTCGCCGGCCTCGCTGATGAAGTCCATGGCGCGGTTGGTGGTGTAGGCGGTCTCGGAGTGCTCTTCCCGAACTCGGGCCGGCAGATGGGCATTGCGCATGTACCAGCCGCTCAGCACCTCGCCGTTCTCGTCTTCCGCCGAGTTAGCGGCGCTGTGCCAGGGGTTGTCACCTTCGTACCCCTGCTCGCGCAGGTAGCGGTTGTAGGGCAGGTCCGGGTCGGCGGACTGGTCGGGATGCAGGCCGTCGTCGCGCTCGAAGGGTTCGAAGCCGCACTGGCTGACCAGCACCCCTCGAGAGGTGTCGGGATCCAGCCCCAGGCGCTGCATGCCGTCTACGTCGCGGCGCATATGGGTCTTGCCTACCAGGGCAACACGGTAACCTTCGGGGCGCAGATGGTCGCCCAGGGTGCGCTCGTCGACGCGCAGCGGCACGTTATTGTAGCTAGCACCATGACTGATGGCGTAGCGACCGGTGTAGAACGACATCCGCGAGGGGCCACACACCGGCGCCTGGCAATAGGCACGTGTGAAGTTGACGCCACGCCTGGCCAGGGCATCGATGTGGGGCGTGCTGAGGGTGGGGTGGCCTTTGCAGCCGAGGTAATCGGCGCGCAGCTGGTCGGCCATGATGAACAGGATATTGGGCTTGTTGTTGCGCATGGGGTCACCACTGAATCGTCTACGAGAGCGGGGCAGGGCCCGAACGTCTTGCGGTGAGACTTTCATTGACAGGGCAAGCGAGGCAATCGACTATTTCACTCCGTAAAAATGGAACCGGTCATGACCAAGCAGATTCGTGCCCTGGCCCGTGGCCTGGCCGTCGTCAACGCCATCGACAGTGCCAGCGGGCCTGTCAGCCTGGGTGAGCTTTACCACGCCACCGGTATCGATCGTGCCACCATCCTGCGCATCCTGGCGACCCTGGAGCAGGCGGGTTGGGTCTACCGTGGCATGGGCGACAAGCGCTACCGCCTGACCTATCGCCTGCACGATCTGGGCGAGCATGTCAGCGTCCATGATGCCGTTGCCCAGGTGGCGGCTCCCTTCCTCGAGCAGCTGCAGGAAGAGCTGGTCTGGCCCTCGGATATCGCCATCTATGACGGCCAGGGCATGGCCATCATCGAGACCTCGCGACGGCGCACGGCCATCGTCCTCAACCGGGAGGTGGTCGGCTATCGCCCCAGCATGCTGAAGTCCGCCATGGGGCGCGCCTACCTGGGATTCTGCGACGAACGACGGCTTGGCGCGATTCTTGACCGGCTCAAGCAGCAGGAAGGGGAGGAGGGCCGCCTGGCCAGCGATGGCGGCTATATCCGTCGGCTGCGCGAGCGCGTCCAGCAGCGGGGGTATGCACAGCGGGATCCGAGTGTCTTTCCGCTTCCTTCCGCCAGCGAGGAGGAGTTCGATGCCATTGCGGTTCCCGTGGTCGTGATGGGTGATGTCCAGGCCTGTCTCAGCCTGGTGTGGATCAAGTCGGCCCATGCCGGTGAGGAGGGGGTCGAGGCTCGCTTTGCCTCCAGGCTAAGGGAGAGCGCGGAGGCGCTTGCCACCGCTTTCCGGGATCACCAGCTCTACTGAGACTCTCCCCTCGGTGGCAAGTCACCAATCTGGTGCGACTTTGGTCGCGACTCGCTGGCATGTCATCCATTTTCTTTCACAAGGTAAAAAAAGCCTATGGGCGAGCGGGGCCGCTCCCCCTAGAGTCAGCGGGACAACAATGCGTCCAGCCCGATGACTGGACGAAGGAGCTACCCCGATGACACACACAGCACCCCCGCCCTGGCTGTTCCTGGCGGCAAGCCGGTTTCGCCAGGCCCTGTTTCTTCTCTTCGCCGTGACCCTGGTAGCCGGTGCCCTCTACACCGCTCGCTTCGGCATCTACAACGAGACGCTGGTGCGCGTTGGCGGGCTGGGGGTCGGCATCCTGCTGCTGCTGACCCGTCCCAGCACCACTCGCCATCTGGCGCGGCTACTGCTGGACCTGACGCTCACTGCGATCTTTGTGGCCGCGATGGTGCGCTACGCCATGATCGCCAACATGCTGGAGTTCGGTCTCTACTTCCTGGTGCCCATCGACGTGGTGCTGGGCGTCGGTGCCCTGGTCGTGGTGCTGGAGATGGCGCGCCGCGCCGTGGGCCTGCCGCTGGTACTGGTCTGCCTGGTGGCCATCGGCTATGCCCTGTTCGGTGAGCATCTGGGTGGCATGCTCAGCCACTCCGGGGTGGACATGGACAGCCTGATGCTGACCCTCTGGTACAGCTTCGACGGGGTCTTCGGCCGCCCCCTGGCCGTGGTGGTAGGCACCATCATCGTCTTCATCATCTTCGGCACCCTGCTCGAGGCGCTGGGGGCCGGCGACGTGCTGCTCAAGTTGGCCATGCGCGGGCTCGGCTGGCTGCGCGGTGGGGCCGCCCATGCCGCGGTACTGGCCAGCGCGCTGTTCGGTTCGGTATCCGGCAGCGCGGTGGCCAACGTGGTGGGCACCGGGGTGGTGACCATTCCGATGATCAAGCGCACCGGCTTTTCGGGGCGTTTCGCCGGCGCCGTGGAAGCCTCTGCCTCCAGCGGCGGGCAGATCATGCCGCCGATCATGGGGGCCGTGGCCTTCATCATGGCCGACCTCACCGGCATCCCCTATCTCTACATCTGCCTGGCGGCGCTGATTCCGGCCCTGCTCTATTACGGCAGCCTGTTCGCCTGTATCTCCGTAGAGGCCAAGCGGCTGAATATCGAGCGTCCTGATCGCTCGCTGCTGCCGCGGATGACGGGGCGCGACTGGCTGATGCTGAGCACCTTCGTGGTGCCGCTGGTGCTGATCATCGGCATGCTGATGCTCGGTAGCTCACCGGCCCGCGCCGGCTTCATGGCCATCGCCGTAGCGCTGGTGTTGGGGCTGTTGCTCAATCGTGAGGCGCGCTCGCTGCGTGCGCTACAGGTCGCGGTGACCGGCGCGGCATCGGCCAGTGCCAAGATCCTGGTGGCCGTGGCCGCGGTGGGAATCGTCGTCGGGGTCATGAACCTGACCGGGCTGGGCCTGCGCTTTGCCTCAGCGGCTCAGGCGCTCTCCGATGGCTCTCTGCTGATGTCACTGATCGTCATGGCCATGGCCTGCCTGATGCTGGGCATGGGCATGCCGACCGTGCCGGCCTACCTGATCATCATCCTGGTGATGGGGCCCGCCGTGGAGGCCCTGGGGGTGCCGACCATCGCCGCCCACATGTTCGTGGTCTACTTCGCGGTGATGTCGGCGATCACCCCGCCGGTGGCCCTGGCCGGCTATGCCGCTGCGTCCATCGCCGACGCCAACCCCATAGGCATCAGCGTCACCGCGGTGCGTCTGGCCCTGATGGGCTTCCTGGTGCCTTTCGCCTTCGTCTACAGCCCGTCGCTGCTGCTGATTACCGACTTCGCCCTGGGCGAGTTCGTCTGGGCCCTGCTGCGGCTCGGTGCTGCCATCTGGATGCTGGCGCTCTTTGCCGGTCGCGGCCACCTCTGGGCCATCGCCGGCATGGTGGGTGCCATCCTGCTGGTGCTGCCCGGCCTCTACCTCCAGATCGGGGTGCTGGCGCTCGCCGTGCTGGCCGAAGTGGCCTATCGGCTGCGCAAGCACGGGCTTCCCAGAAAACTGACCTCACTTTCACTTTGAACCTGCTGGGGCATCCCTCGGGTTGCCCCGCCTTATCGACCGGAGAACAATAATGCGCCATCACATCAATTCCGATCTCAAGCTCACCCTATGCGCCGGCCTGTTTGGTAGCGCTCTGCTGGCCAGCGGTGCCTCGCTCGCAGCCGAGAACCTGCGCATGTCTACGCTGGGCCCCGGGACCTCGCCCTACATCGTCATGAACACTTTCGCCACCATCGTCAATGACCAGGTCGAGGACTACAGCATCCAGGTCAATGCCACCGGTGCCGCCACTCGCCATGCCGTGGAGACGGCCCAGGGGCGCTCACACTTCTTCATGTCCTCGCCCAACCTCTACCACATGATGGCGACCGAGACGGGACCCTACAGCGAAGTGCGCGGCGTCGGGGCCCTGGCGGAGAATCTGCGCACCGTCTTCAACTTCCCCATGGGCTTCTACCATGTCGTGACCTTCGCGGACTCCGGCATCGAGAGCTTCGACGACCTCCAGGGCAAGAAGGTCTTCCTCGGGCCACCGGGAGGTGCCGCCTACCAGACCACGCGGCTCTTTATCGAGGGCATGACGGGGTTGCAGCATAACGAGGACTACGATGTCGTGGCCCTGGGCTGGGACGCCGCCGCACAGAGCTTCCAGGATGGCCATATCGACGTCTACTTCAACCCTACCTTGCCGCCCAGTCCGGCCATCTCCCAGATCACCCTGACCAACAAGATCCGCCTGCTGGGGATTCCCGACGACAAGCTCGATGACCCCGCCATGCAGCCGGTGCTGGAGCGGCCGGGCTTTCGCCTCGGCGAAATCCCCGCCGGCGTCTACGGCGACAATCAGGTGACCGAGGGCGATATCCGCACCGTCGGCGTGACCGTGGGCCTGGTGATCCACAAGGATGTCGCCGAAGAGGCGATCTATGACATGACCAAGGCCTTCTGGGAGGGGCTTGAGGCGCGGGCGGGGCAGCTTCCACTGCTCAGCAACATCACCCTCGAGGATGTCTTCGTCGACATCAATACCCCGCTGCACCCCGGCGCCGAGCGCTACTACCGCGAGATCGGCATGGAGATCCCCGAGGAGGCACTGGCCGGGCGCGATTGAGCCGAGCTGTCTTCTTCAACTCACTCTCCTTCAGCTCGCTGCCCCCTGCCTCGCTAGGGGGCAGCGCTTTTGGGTTGTTGCAAACAACGGGCTATCCCCGTCGGCATAGCCCGACCAGCCCCGCCTTGGAGCGCACGCCCAGCTTGGCGTAGGCGCGCTTGCGGTAGGTCTCGGCGGTGGAGAGGGCGACATCGAGCTCGGCGGCGGCGGTCTTGAGGGTGTGGCCGCGCAGCAGATGCAGGCAGAGCTGGCGCTCGCGCGCGGAGAGTGGGGCCAGCGCCGTGGCCTCCTCGTCGCTGGCGGGCAGGGAGGACGAGCCGGCCTGGCGATAGTGGCGGCGAATCAGGCTGGCCAGCAGCGGCATCAGGTCCCGGAGGTGCTCCAACTCGTCGGGACGAAAGCGCCCCCGGCCGATGTCGCGGTAGAGGTTGAGGTAGTAAACGCTGGCGCCGGCGGGGATCACCAGCGAGACCTTGTCGGCCAGGTCGGGGAAGGCGAACAGATGGCTGCGGTAGGCAGGCGACATGGTCTCGGTCTGCATGGGCATCAGATCGCCATCGGCCTCGTCGTTACCCTCCTCCAGCAGATGGCGCAGCCGGGGATAGTTGGGGTCCTGGCGGAACAGCCCGCCGGCATAGAGGCCGGCGAGGCGTCCAGCGACCTTGGGGTAGCGCGAGTTGTCCACCAGTCGGGTCTCCATCCTGTCGCCGCCGGTATAGGCGAACAGGATGCACTGCTCGATGCCCACCCCCCCGTGCAGCAGGGCAATCAGGTCGTCCTCGAACCGTGCACTGCCCAGATGCGTCACGCACTCGGCCACGGCCGCCAGCAGTGCCGGCCAGTTTGGGGTGAAACCTGTTGAGGACGTTGTCGCCAGGGTCGCCACCTTCGTCGTAGGGAGTGGGGTTTCTGTCCCCTCTTTGACGGGACAGGTGGCGGCTCGGCCCGGGGATACTCTGCCACCACGTCAGACAACCATCTCGTCAGACAGCTATCTCGTCAGACAACAACGCCGAACCCTGACAGGAGAGAGGCCATGCGACCCGCCGGACGCTCAGAAACCGATTCGCTCTACTTCGATTATCCGCATTTCCCCTTCGTTCGTCCTCCCGAGTTGGAGGGTCGGGCGGTTCGCCACCGGGTGGCCATCGTCGGTGCAGGACCGGTCGGCGTGACTGCCGCTCTGGAGCTGGCCCGTCACGGCATCGCCTCGGTGGTGCTGGATGACAAGGCCACCGTCAACGACGGCTCCCGCGCCATCTGCATCTCGCGCCACAGCCTGGAGATCCTCCAGCAGCTCGGCGTCGATGCGCCCTTCCGGGAGAAGGGGCTGGGCTGGACCCAGGGCCGTACCTATTTCCGCGACCGGGAGATCTACCGCTTCCGGATGCCGCACTCTGACCAGGAGCGCTACTACCCGATGGTTAACCTGCAGCAGCAGTACATCGAGCAGTTCCTGATCGACAAGGCCGAGGCGAGCGAGCTGATCGAGATGCGCTGGCAGAGCGCGGTCACCGGGGTGAGCCAGGACGCCGACGGCGTGACCCTGCAGGTGACCACTCCCGAGGGTGACTATGCGCTTGACTGTGACTATCTGCTGGCGGCCGACGGCGGGCGCAGCCGCATCCGCGAGTCGCTGGGACTCTCCCTGCACGGCCAGGCCTACGAAGGCCGCTACGTGATCGCCGATGTGCGTCTCAAGTCGGCTTTTCCCACCGAGCGCCGCGCCTTCTTCCACTCGAAGGCGCTGCCCGATGCCACTATCCTGGTGCATAAGCAGCCCGACGACATCTGGCGCATCGACTACCAGCTCGGTCCCGACGAGGACCCGGAGCAGGCGGTGGAAGAGGCCAGCATCCGTGAGAAGGTCGAACTGATCGTGCGTGAGGTGATGCACGAGGGCGAAGACTGGGAGCTGGAGTGGTGGAGCCTCTACAAGGCCTACACCCTGGCGCTGGATGACTATCGCCATGGCCGAGTGCTGTTTATCGGCGACAGCGCCCACCTGGTGCCGATCTTCGGTGTGCGCGGCCTCAACAACGGCCTGGCGGATGCCGCCAACGCCGGCTGGAAGCTCGCCTGCGTGCTCCAGGGGCAGGCGCCGGACCGGCTGCTCGACAGCTACAGCCCGGAGCGGCGCGGTGCGACCCTGGATGTCTTCGCCAACGCCGGCAAGAGCACCCGCTTCATGACCCCGCCGACCCGCGGCTACCGAGTGATGCGCAACGCCGCCCTGGCGCTGGCCTTCCATAATGACTACGCCAGCGGCTTCGCCAACCCGCGCCAGGTTACCCCCTACACCTACGCCGAGAGCCCGCTGACCCTGGCCGACGATCCGGCCTTCAAGGCCGGCCCAGTGCCCGGGGCGCCGCTGATCAACCGCCGCCTGGGCGATGACGACTTCCTGCTCGACCACCTGGGGGCGGGCTTCAACCTGCTGCATTTCAGCGAGGACGGCCGCGTCGAGCCGGCCTTGCAGCAGAACATCGACTCACTGCTGGCCCGGGGACTCGACCTCACCCTGCTGCGGGTGGCGCGCTCGCCGGGTGACGAGCAGACCCTGGTCGATGTGGATGGCAGTTTGTTCGCCGGCTATGGCGCCGAACCCGGCAGCGCCTACCTGGCGCGCCCCGACCGCCACCTGGCGGCCCGCTGGAAGCGCCTCGACCCCGCCGCCCTCGAGGCTGCCCTCAAGTCCACCCTGGGAGGAGACTGATCATGACTGCACCGACGCTGCCCTTTGACGATCTTGAACAGGTCTACGAGCACCTGGCAACGACTCTGGATGAGCTGCCGGAGGCCGAGGAGAGCCACTTCCTGGCCCAGCTGGCACTGGCACTGGCCCATCGTATTCCGGATGCCGACCAAGTGATGGCCGCCATCGACGAGGCCCGGCAGGGGGCGACCCTCGACTAGGCCTATCGGACCTCGGACGACACTTCTCTACCCGGCGCCTCGGCGCCGGGTTTTGTTTGCCAGCCCTTCAGCCGCCGGGCGAACGCGATGCCCAGCACCAGCAGCCAGGCGCCGGCCAGGGCCAGCGGCAGGATCACGCGTGAATTCGGGGTGGGCATGTCGTGTCCGGGGTCAGGGCATGGGGATGGCGGTCTCGTCCTTGATCGCACGCAGCACGAAGTTGGAGTGGACCTGGGAGATGCCCGGCAGGGTGAAGAGCTTCTCGTTGAGGAAGCGGTCGTAGGCGGCCATGTCTTCGATCACCACGCGCAGCACGAAGTCGGCGTTGCCGGTGGTGGCGTAACACTGCAGCACCTCCGGGTACTGGGTGACCCGGGCCTCGAAGTCGGAGGTGCTGTCGATGCTGTGGCGGCGCAGGGTAATCATCACCAGGGCGCAGAGCGGCTGGCCGACCCGGGCCGGATCCACCAGGGCGGCGAAGCGCTTGATCACGCCGCTGGCCTCCAGCGCCTTGACCCGACGCCAGCAGGCCGCGGGGGAGAGGCCGATCTGCTCGGCGAGCTCCTGATTGGTGATACGGCCCTGCCGCTGGAGCACCTTCAGGATTTGGCGGTCGTGGCCATCGAGCTGGTCGTCTTGCATGAGGTATTTCACGTCTTGTCGTTGTATGAAATATTATTCCCTTTCTAAATAGAAAATGAAAATATGTTTCGTTAAAATGCCATTAACCGGTTGATTTAGCAACCACCTTTATCGCCCTCGGGGCTAGACTTCAAGACATACAACGATAACGAACCCCCGACCGAGGTGGCGACCATGAACACTCACACCCCCGCTGTCGTCGCAGGCAATGCCCGCGACGACGCTCTCGACGACTATACGCTGGCCGACCGCTATGCCCGCGATACCGGGCGCATCTTCCTGACCGGCACCCAGGCGCTGGTGCGTATCGCCCTGCGCCAGGCTGAGCTCGATCGCCGCCAGGGGCGGCACACCGCGGGACTGATCAGCGGCTATCGCGGCTCGCCCCTGGGCGGCGTCGACCAGGCCCTGTGGCAGGCCAAGGAGCAACTGGCGCAGGCCAACATCGAGTTCGTGCCGGCCATTAACGAGGACCTGGCGGCTACCATGCTGATGGGCTGCCAGCAGGTGGAGACCGACCCGGATCGTCGGGTCGAGGGCGTCTTCGGCCTCTGGTATGGCAAGGGGCCGGGCGTGGATCGCGCCGGCGATGCCCTCAAACACGGCAACGCCTACGGCAGCTCCCCCAACGGTGGCGTGCTGGTGGTGGCCGGCGATGATCACGGCTGCGTCTCTTCCTCCATGCCCCATCAATCCGACGTGGCCTTCATGGCCTGGTTCATGCCGGTCGTGAACCCTGCTTCACTGGCGGAATATGAGGCGTTCGGCCTGTGGGGCTATGCGCTGTCGCGCTTCTCCGGCTGCTGGGTGGGCTTCAAGGCGGTCTCCGAGACCGTCGAGAGCGGTGCCTCCGTCGAGGCCACGCCGCTGCCCGAGTTCGCGCCGCCGGACTTCACGCCACCGATGGATGGCCTGCACTACCGCTGGCCGGACCTGCCTGGCCCCCAGCTGGAGACCCGCATCGAGCACAAGCTGGCGGCCGTCCAGGCCTTCGCCACCGCCAACCCCATCGACCGGCGGCTCTTCGCTAACGAGGCGGCGCGCTTCGGCATCGTCACCACCGGCAAGGGCCATCTGGACCTGATGGAGGCGCTACGCCTGCTGGAGCTGGGCGAGCGGGAGATGCGCGAACTGGGCGTTGAGCTCTACAAGGTGGGCATGGTCTGGCCGCTGCACCGTCGCGGCATCCTCGAGTTCGTGCACGCCAAGCAGGAGGTGTTGGTCATCGAGGAGAAGCGCGGGATCATCGAGAGCCAGATCAAGGAGTACATGTCCGAGCCCGATCATCCCGGCGAGGTATTGGTCACCGGCAAGCAGGACGAAGCAGGGCGCCCGTTGATTCCCTATGTGGGCGAGCTGAGTCCGCGGCTGCTGGCTGGCTACTTAACCGAGCGCCTGAAGCGCCTCTTCGGCATCGACCTGAGCGCGCGCCTCGCCAAGCTGGACCGCTGCCGCGCCGAGGCACGCGAGCTGCGCGGCGTGCGCCGCCTGCCCTACTTCTGCTCCGGATGCCCCCACAACAGCTCGACCAAGGTGCCCGAGGGCAGCAAGGCCCTGGCCGGCATTGGTTGCCATGTCATGGCCTCCTGGATGGGGCGCAATACCGAATCGCTGATCCAGATGGGCGGTGAAGGGATCAACTGGGTGGGCAAGAGCCGCTTCACCGGCAACGGCCACGTGTTCCAGAACCTCGGCGAGGGCACCTGGTTCCACTCCGGCTCCATGGCGATCCGCCAGGCGGTGGCCGCCGGGGTCAATATCACCTACAAGGTGCTGTTCAACGACGCCGTGGCCATGACCGGTGGCCAGCCGGTGGACGGCCAGATCAGCGTGCCGATGATCGCCCAGCACGCCGCCGCCGAGGGAGTGAAGCGCATCGCGGTGGTCAGCGATGAACCCGCGAAGTACCGCGGCCACGAGGGCCAGTTCCCCAAGGGCGTGACCTTCCACCACCGCGACGAGATGGACGCCCTGCAGCGCGAGCTGCGCGAGATCCCCGGCTGCAGCGTGCTGATCTACGACCAGGTGTGCGCCGCCGAGAAGCGCCGCCGCCGCAAGCGCGGCCTGATGGCGGACCCGGCCAGGCGCGTCTTTATCAACCACCACGTCTGCGAGGGCTGCGGCGACTGCTCGGTGCAGTCCAACTGCCTCTCGGTGGTGCCCCGTGAAACGGAGCTGGGACGCAAGCGCAAGATCGACCAGTCCTCCTGCAACAAGGACTACTCCTGCGTCAATGGTTTCTGCCCCAGCTTCGTCACCGTGGAGGGCGGCGAGCTGCGCAAGGGCCAGGGCGTGGCCGTGGATGAGGCCTTCTGGCGCAAGGTGGAAGCGCTGCCGCTGCCCCAGGCGCCCATGCTCACCCAGCCCTATGACCTACTGGTGGGCGGCGTCGGCGGCACCGGCGTGGTCACGGTGGGGCAGCTGATCACCATGGCCGCCCACCTGGAGGGGCGTGGCACCAGCGTGCTCGATTTCATGGGCTTCGCCCAGAAAGGCGGTACCGTGCTCAGCTATGTGCGCCTGGCACCCGCGCCTGCGGACCTTCACCAGGTGCGTATCGAGGCGGGCCAGGCCGACGCCGTGATCGCCTGCGACATGGTGGTGGCCAGCTCGAAGAAGGCCCTGGACGTGCTCCAGGCCGGTACCACCCGGGTGGTGGCCAACCTGGCCGAGCTGGCCACCGCCGACCATGTGCTCTATCGCGATGCCGACATGCAGGCGGACCAGCGCCTGGCCCTGCTGCGCGATGCCGTGGGCGAGGCCAACTTCGCGACCCTGGACGCCAACCGCCTGGCCGAGCAGCTGCTGGGAGACACCGTCTTCTCCAACGTCATGATGCTCGGTTTCGCCTGGCAGCGGGGCCTGCTGCCGGTGAGCGAGGCGGCGCTCAAGCGTGCCATCGAGCTCAATGGCGTGGCCATCGACAAGAACCTGCGGGCCTTCGCCTGGGGTCGGTTGGCGGCGGTGGAGCCGGCTTACCTGCAGCGTCGCCTGGACGAGTCGCCAGTGGCCGCCGATGCCGGCCTCGACGAGGTGATCGACCGACACCGCCGGTGGCTCACGCGCTACCAGAACCCCGCCTATGCCGAGCGCTATGGGCAGAAGGTGGCCAGGGTGCGCGACGCCGAGGCGCGCCTCGGCGCCGGCGAGGCCCTGACCCAGGCGGTGGCCACCCAGCTCTACCGGCTGATGGCCTGCAAGGACGAGTACGAGGTGGCGCGCCTCTATACCGAGAGCGACTTCCTCGCGGAGCTCGACGCCACCTTCGCCGGTGACTACCGGCTCACCTTCCACCTGGCGCCGCCGCTGCTCGGCGGGCGCAAGGATGGCCGCGGCCGCCCGGTGAAGCGTCGCTTCGGGCCCTGGATGCTCAAGGCCATGAAGGGGCTGGCCCGGCTGCGGGGTCTGCGCGGCGGCCCCCTCGACCCCTTCCGCTTCGGCGCCGACCGTAAGCTGGATCGCCGGCTGCTGGCCGAGTACGAGGCGCTGCTCGATGAGCTCATCGAGCGCCTGGACGGTTCTACTCACGCCACCGCCCTGGCCTTGGCCAAGCTGCCCGAGGAGATTCGCGGTTACGGTCCGGTGCGCGAGGCAGCCGCCGAGCAGGCCGCCGAGCGCCGCGAGACATTGCTCGCCGAGCTGCGCCAGGGGCGTCCGGTAACCATCGCCGCCGAGGCGGCCTGAGGGCACCGGCGCAAGGAACGCAGAAGGCCACGCAATGCGTGGCCTTCTGCGTTGGCACCTGTCATTGAAGGCCGCTTGCGTGCGGCTGGACCATGCGCTCTCAGCCTTCCCCGGCCGGGCAGCGCTCGGCGGCGTCAACACGGCGATGTACCAGCAGCAGGTGGCTGGTCAGGGCCAGCAGGCCGGCCAGACCGATGCTCAGCGCCAAGGTGCGGGAGGTGCCGTCATGCAGCTGACCCACCAGGCCCCCCACCACGGCGGCGATGCCCATCTGCAGGAAGCCGAACAGCGAGGAGGCGGAGCCGGCGCACTGGGGGTTGGGGGCCAGGGCACCGGCCATGGTCTGGGGCATCAGGATGCCCACCCCCATCATGAAGACGATATGCGGCCCCACCACCGCCCAGGCCTGGTAGACGCCGGCCAGGGCCAGCAGCGCCAGGGCGATGGCCGCATAGAGGGCCAGCACCAGGAAGATCGCCTCCCAGCCGAAAACCAGCAGCAGGCCGGCGCCCATCACGGGTGCCAGGGCCGGGGCCAGGGCCATGATGCTGGCCAGGTGGGAGAGGATGCGTCCGGCCTCCAGGGGGCCATAGATATCGCGCACGGCGGCACGCCCCAATACCGGGCCGGCGGCACCGCCGAGCGCCTGCAGGAAACGCCCGGCCAGCAGCGACTCGATACTGGGGGCGAAGGCACACAGCAGGCTGGCCGCCAGGAAGAGGGCGAAGCCCCCTACCATGATCGGCTTGCGACCGAACCGGTCCGAGATCGGGCCGCACAGCAACTGGGCCAGGGCGAAGCCGGCCATATAGAGGCTCAGGGTCAGCTGCACCCGATCCGGTCCGGTGTCCAGCGCCTCGGCCATGGCCGGCATGGCCGGCAGGTACATGTCGGTGGCCAGGGGGCCCAGCGCGGTCAGTGCGGCCAGGGTCACCACCGTGGCGGGGGAGGTCAGCTTCAGCACCCATGACTCCTTGTGGTGGAAAGACGCGGTGAGGAACGCGAGGCGGGCGCCTCCCCGAAGGGAAAGGCGCCCGCTTATCGTTAGCCTGCTTATTCTAGCTCAGCCGGCGTCGGGCTGCGCATCCGGGGCGGCCTGTTGGAAGGCAGACAGCGCTCGACAGTTGGCCGCGATGCGCCGGATCCGTGGATAGGCCGACAGGTCGCACTCGAAGCGCTCGGCGTTATACACCTGGGGCACCAGGCAGAGATCCGCCAGGGTCGGGGTGTCGCCGTGGCAGAAGTCGCCGCTGCCGGCCGCCCGGGAGAGCATCGCCTCCAGGGCCTGGAAGCCCTCGGCGATCCAGTGGCGGTACCAGGCCAGCTTGGCCGCCTCGTCCGCCCCCAGTTCGCCCACCAGATACTTGAGCACCCGCAGGTTGTTGAGGGGATGGACCTCGCAGGCGACCAGCTGGGCCAGGGCGCGGACCCGGGCGCGCCCGGCGGCGTCTACCGGCAGCAGGGCCGGTTCGGGGTGTGTCTCGTCCAGGTACTCGCAGATCGCTAGCGACTGGGTGAGCACCAGGCCGTCGTCTGTCACCAGTGTAGGCACCAACCCCTGGGGGTGGCGGGCCAGGTTATCCTCCCCGCGCTGCTCGCCCTTCACCAGGCTGACCGGGGCCTGGTCATACGCCAGGCCCTTGAGGTTCAGGGCGATACGCACCCGGTAGGCGGCCGACGAGCGGAAGTAACCGTAGAGCGTGGTCATGCTGCTTTCCTTCACTTGGGCTGGTACTTCACCACCTGCTGGTCGATGGTGCCGAAGATGCTCTGGCCGTCACGGTCGAACATCTCGATGCGCACCCGGTCGCCGAAGCGCATGAAGGGGGTCTTCGCTGCACCGTGCAGGATCTGCTCCACCATGCGCACCTCGGCCAGGCAGCTGTAGCCCACGCCGCCCTCGTTGATCGGCTTGCCGGGGCCGCCGTCGGGGTCCGGGTTGGAGACGGTGCCCGAGCCGACGATGGCGCCGGCGCCGAGATACCGGGTCCTGGCCGCATGGGCCACCAGCTGCGGGAAGTTGAAGATCATGTCCGGGCCGGCCTCGGGTACGCCGAACTTCTCGCCGTTGAGGTGAACGGTCAGCGGCAGGTGGACCTTGCCGTCCTGCCAGGCATCGCCCAACTCGTCCGGGGTCACCGCGATGGGCGAGAAGGCGGAGGCGGGCTTGGCCTGGAAGAAGCCGAAGCCCTTGGCCAGCTCGCCGGGGATCAGGCCGCGCAGGCTGACATCGTTGACCAGCATCACCAGCTTGATGTGCTGGGCCGCCTGCTCGGGCGTCACCGCCATGGGTACGTCGTCGGTGATGACGGCGATCTCGCCCTCGAAGTCGATGCCGTGCTCCTCGCTGACCGCCTCGATATCCTCGGTGGGGGCGAGGAAATGGTCGCCACCGCCCTGGTACATCAGCGGGTCGGTCCAGAAGGTCTCGGGCATCTCGGCGTTACGCGCCTGACGCACCAGCTTGACGTGGTTGAGGTAGGCGGAACCGTCGGCCCAGTGATAGGTGCGGGGCAGCGGCGAGTGCAGCTGGCTCTGGTCCAGCGTGAAAGCGCCCTCGGCGTTGCCCGCGTTGAGTTCGGCGTAGCGCGCCTCGAGTTTGGGGCTGACCACATCCCAGGCCTCGATGGCCTGCTGCAGGGTGGGGGCGATATCGGCGGCGGAGACGCCCTGGGAGAGGTCGCGGGAGACCAGGATCAGCTCTCCGTCGCGCCCGTGCTCTTGCGTATCCAGCTTGAGGGTGGCGAGTTTCATCGTGGTTCAATCCTTGTCGTCAGAGGCGAGGCCCTGAGGGCCTCGTCCGTTCATTTGTCTTGTTGCGTTCAGGTCCTGTTGTGACCGCTCAGGGCTGCTTCGGATCGAAGTGCGAGCGCAGGGTCGACCAGACGTCCACGTAGTCGCGCTGGCGGTAGTCCGCCTCGAGCGCCGCCTCGGTGGGATGGAAGACGTAGCGGCTCTCGAACATGAACGCCAAGGTATCACCCATGTACTGCGGCTTGAGCTCGGCGTTAGAGGCCTTCTCGAAGGTTTCGGCATCCGGGCCGTGGGGCGACATGCAGTTGTGCAGACTGGCACCACCCGGCAGGAAGCCCTCCGCCTTGGCGTCGTATTCGCCGTGGACCAGCCCCATGAATTCGCTCATCAGGTTGCGATGGAACCAGGGCGGGCGGAAGGTGTTCTCGGCTACCATCCAGCGCGGCGGGAAGATCACGAAGTCCAGGTTGGCCATCCCGGGGGTGTCGGAGGCCGAGGTCAGCACGGTGAAGATCGACGGGTCGGGGTGATCGAAGCTGACCGTGTTGATGGTGTTGAAGTGGGCCAGATCGTACTTGTAGGGTGCGTTGTTGCCGTGCCAGGCCACCACGTCCAGCGGCGAGTGACCGAGGCGCGTCTCCCAGAATCGACCGGAGAACTTGGCCACCAGCGAGAAGTCACCCTCGAGGTCTTCAAAGGCGGCCATCGGGCTCTGGAAGTCACGCGGGTTGGCCAGGCCGTTGGCGCCGATGGGGCCCAGGCCGGGCAGCTCCATCGGGCTACCGTAGTTCTCGCAGATATAGCCGCGAGCGGCCTCGACGCCGGCGGCGCGGCGCACCTGGAACTTGACGCCGCGGGGGATCACGGCGATCTCGCCGTTGGCCACGTCGATCTCGCCGAACTCGGTGCGCAGGCGGAGTGAGCCCAGCTGCGGGACGAACAACATCTCACCATCCGCCGTGTAGAAGAAGCGGTCGGTCATGTCCTGGTTGAAGGCGTAGACATGCACGCCCACGCCGGTCTGGGCGCCGGCATCCCCGTTGACGGCGATGGTCAGCAGGCCGTCGATGAAGTCGGTGGGCTCAGAGGGTAGCGGGGCCGGATCCCAACGCATCTGGTTGGGATCGGCAGCGGGCTTGGCCAGCGGTGAGGTGTGCACCTGACGCTTCTCCAGCGGCTGGTAGGCACTCTGTACCACGGACGGGCGGATGCGGTAGAGCCAGCTGCGCAGGTTCTGGTGGCGTGGTGCCGTGAAGGCCGAGCCGGTCAGCTGTTCGGCATAGAGCCCGTAGGCACATTTCTGAGGGGAGTTCTGACCCTCGGGCAGGGTGCCGGGCAGGGCTTCGGTCGAAAAATGGTTTCTGAAACCGCTCTGGTACTCAAGCGTTTCGGTAGTCATGGGCATATCCTCTTTCAGTACTGTTCTTGTTGGGCTGACTGGCCTTGTGCCGCTGCCAGCTCGGTGGCCTGACCGGCAATGGCCAGCGCTTCCTCCAGCACCCGCTGCTCACCGATATGATTGGCCAGCAGCAGGATCAGCCGGGCGTTGATGCGTTCGCTCTCGGCCTCGCTGCGCTCACGGTGCAGGTCGGTGAGCGTGGCGTAGAAGGCATCCGGGTCGCTGAAGTTGGGGGACAGTTCAAGCCGGTGCATGGCGGCCTCCCTGAAGTTGGGAAAGAGGAGCAAGCTGCTTGCCCAGAGCGCGATCGATGGCGTGGTTGACTGCCTCGCGACGACAATCGGCCCAGCGGGCCGTCACGTGCTGGTCGGGGCGGATCAGGTAGGCGGCTCCCGGGGTCAGGCCGTAGCGGTCATCGACCCGGCGCTCGGCATCCTCGATCAGGGTGGTGCGTGGCAGCTGGATCAGCGCCTGGGAGGCGGGGCCGAGCACGAGCAGGTCCAGGTCGGGTTGCTCCTCCAGCAGGGCCGCCAGTTCCGGTGCCCGAGCCTCGGCTTCGTTGGTCGGCAGTCGGCCGCCGAGCAGCAGCACGAAGCGGTTGCCCAACTGGTTGAGCAGCCAGGCGCTCTGGCCATCCAGGCGGATGGGGGCATCTTTGGCTGGCGTGCCGGGGCGCAGGTCGGCGGGCATCCCCTCGGCATCGGGGCCATTGAGCGGCGAGTCCTCGTAGCGGCAGGGCATCGACAGGCGGCCGCTGTTGACCAGGCTGCGGGCGAAGGGATACTGCTCCGCCAGCTCCAGGGTGGTGTCGCGGAACAGCCGGCTGATTCGGCTCTTGGGGGTGATGAAGTCGGTGGCCCGGGTCGAGTTGAGGATGTTCTCGCCCGCCCCGTGCTGGCGCTCGGTGTTGTAGGTCTCAAGCAGCGCCGCGGGGGCCTGTCCCTTGATCACCCTGGCCAGCTTCCAGGCCAGGTTATCGATGCCCTGGGCGCCACCGTTGGCGCCGCGAGCCCCGAAGGGCGAGACCTGGTGGGCGGCGTCGCCCATGAAGAACACCCGGTTGTGGATGAAGTCATCCATCTTGCGGCAGCGGAAGGTGTAGACGCTGGCCCACTCCAGCTCGAACTCCACATCCGCCCCGAGCATCGCCTGCACGCGGGGGCGGATGTTCTCCTCCTTCTTCTCTTCCTCGGGGTCGGCGTCCCAGCCCAGCTGGAAATCGATGCGCCAGACGTTGTCCGGCTGCTTGTGCAGCAGCACCGACTGGCCTGGGTGGAAGGGCGGGTCGAACCAGAACCAGCGTTCGGTGGGGAAGTCGGCCTTCATCACCACGTCGGCGATCAGGAAACGGTCCTGGAACACCTGCCCCTTGCACTCCAGGCCGAGCTGATCACGGATCTTGCTGTTGGCGCCGTCGGCCACCAGCAGGTAGTCGCAACTCAGCCGGTAGTCACCATCCTCGGTGGCCACCGTTACCACCGTTTGGTCCGGTCGGCTGTCCACCGCGGTGACCTTGTTCAGCCAGCGCAGGTCGATGTGCTCACGGAGTGCGGCGGCGCGGTCGACCAGGTACTCCTCGAGGTAGTACTGCTGCAGGTTGATAAAGGCCGGCACGCGGTGACCTTGCTCGGGCAGCAGGTTGAAGTCATAGACCTCGCGCTCCTGGAAGAAGACGCGGCCACGTTGCCAGGTCACCCCCTTGTCGAGCATCGGCTGGGCACAGCCCAAGCGGTCCATGATCTCCAGGGTGCGCTTGGCGAAGCAGATCGCCCGCGAGCCGACGCTGACGGTGTTGTTGTCGTCCAGCAGGACGCTGTCGATGCCCTGCAGGGCCAGGTCGATGGCGGCAGTCAGGCCCGAGGGGCCTGCGCCGACGATCACCACCGGGCAGTGGCGCACCTCCTGGCTGTCCAGTTCGGGCGGGCGTCGGTACGGGTAGACGGGATTGTTGTGGGTCGTTGGCATGCAATACTCCCATGGCGCCGCCGGATGCGCTTCACCCGACGGCCGGTCACGGTCCTGAGGAGGGTCTTTGGGGACGCTTACTGGTTCTCGACGACGTCCTGCAGCGAGTGCCACATGTCATTGTCGCGCTCGGCGGTCCAGATGCGCGGATCCGGGTATTCGCCGCCCGCCTCGTCATAGCAGCGGGTGATGTCGAAGGGCACGCAGTGATCGAAGATCACCCAGTGACCGTACTTCGGCTTGAGCAGGGCGTAGGTCTCGGCATAGCACTCGGAGAGCGACTTGCCGGCGGCCTTGCCCGCCTTGACGCTCTCGTACATGTCATTGAGGAAGTCGCGGGTGCCCTGAATCGCTTCCTGGCATTTTTCGGGAGTCTGCAGGGCATCACCGCGGCCCGGCACCAGCTTCTGAGGGGCCATGGCCTGCAGGCGGTCCAGGGTGGCGGGCCAGTATTCGTGATAGGCGTCGCCGGTATAGGGGGTGGCGCCGTACTCGACCAGATCGCCGGAGAACATCACCTTCTCCTCGGGCAGCCAGACGATGGTGTCGCCCTTGGTGTGGCCGCGGCCGAGATGGATGATGCGCACCTCGCGCTTGCCCATGTAGACCGTCAACTCTTCCTGGAAGACGATGTTCGGCCAGGTCAGGCCGGGCACGGAGTCGACGCCCTTGAACAGGCGCGGGAAGCGGCCGACCTCGGACTCGTAGTCCTGCTGGCCGCGTTCGACGATCAGGTCGTAGGTGTGCTGGCTGGCGACGATGTTCTCGGCGTTGTAGGCGGAGGCGCCCAGCACGCGCACGGCGTGGTAGTGGGTCAGCACCACGTGCTTGATCGGCAGGTCGGTGACTTCGCGGATCCGGCGGATCACGTCCTGGGCCATGATCGGGGTGGCCTGGGTGTCGATGACCATCACGCTGTCGTCACCGATCACGATGCCGGTGTTGGGGTCGCCCTCGGCGGTGTAGGCGTAGAGGCCCTCGGCCAGCTTTTCGAAGCTGATCTGCTTCTCTTCGGTGTCGGCATGGGATGCGAACTTCTTGCTCATGGTGTCTCCGGTCTCGTCGGGGTCGTCACGGTTTAGCGACGCGTTACTGTTGTTTGGGCGAGCTGTGTGGAGCGAGCATAGTTGCTGTTGAAACTAGATGTCCAGCCTGTCGAGCGACTCCTCGCCAATGACAACGCCGAGGGGCGCTAAAAAACTGCTTCAGATCAACGTTTTTCCTGGAAATTCATACCTAAGTCTAGGTGCTTGACAGCGCAAATTAGTTGCACAGGAGACTGTCTGCCGGCAAGGTGGCGACCATAACAATCTCCCGTGACGATCTAGGAGCACAGCAATGAACAAGTTCGCTCGCCTGACCCTCGGTACCGTGGCGGTCACCAGCATGGCACTCAGCCTGCCGGCCTTGGCCCAGACCACGCTCACCGTCAGCACCTGGGGGGGACCCAACCACGGTATCAATACGCTTGTCTGGCCCACCTGGGGGGCCTGGATCGAGGAGGCCACCGAGGGCCGCGTGACCCTCGAGGTGGTCCACGACATGGGGCCGCCGGCTGCACAGATGGAGATCGTTGCCGACGGCATCGGCGATGTCACCTGGGTCTTTCATGGTTTCAACCCGGGGCGCTTCGAACTGACCAAGCTGCCCGAGTTTCCCACCTTCGAGGACTTCACCTCAGAGGACGCCTCCGCCGCCTACTGGCGCACCCACCAGGAGTACCTGGCCGCCGCCGGCGAGCATCGCGGCATCGACGTGGTGGCCGTGGGCGTACATGGGCCCGGCCAGATCTTTACCCGCAATCACGTCGAGGGCCTCGATGACCTGGCAGGCCTTCGTGTGAGGGTGGGAGGGGCCATCATGGGTGATCTCTCCAATGCCTTGGGCCTGACCGGCGTGGCCCTGCCACCCACCGGCGTCTATGAAGCGGCCTCCCAGGGGGTCATCGACGGCGCCATGCTGTCACTGGAAGGGTTGCGTAGCTTCCGCGTGGCCGAGGTGCTGCCCCACACCCTGACCGTGGACGGCGGCTTCTATCGCGGCAGCTTCGCCATCGCCATGAACCCGATGTTCTGGGACCAGATCTCGCCCGAGGACCGCGTGGCCATCGAGGAAGTCTCCGGCGAGCACCTGTCGCGCCTGTTCGGCTACATGATGGACGTCGTGGACGCTCGCGGCGTGGAGTTTGCCGAGGAGCAGGGCAATACCTTTACCCGGATTTCAGACGCCGATGTCGACAGGCTGCGTGACATCAACGAAGAACTGCTGGCCGACTGGTCGGCGGCCGTTGCGGATCGCGGCGTGGATGCCATGGCGGCTATCGCCTACTTCAGTGAACAGCTGGTCGAGGCGGCCGAGAGTGAGCGCATCGCCGACCGTGTTGTGAGTCAGTAACTTCTTTCGACCTGCGGAGACGTGACCATGCAAACCCTGACGACACGCGCGACGCGCGTCGGCCGGGTCCTGCAGCTGACACTGGAGGGGGTGGCGGGTGCCACCCTCTTCGGCATGATGCTGCTGACCACGGCAGACGTGAGCGGCCGCTACTTCTTCAATTCGCCGATTCTCGGCGCCGTGGAGCTGACCCAGCTGATGCTGGCGGCGCTGGTGTTCCTGTCGCTGCCGGTGGTGTGCTGGCGCCAGGAGCACGTCAGTGTGGACCTGCTCGATGCCATCTTTCCCGTTCGGCTGATCTGGGTGCGCGAGGTGGTCGTCAACCTGGTGGTCACGGTGGCGCTGTGGGCCATGGCCCAGCGTGTCTGGGCGCTGGCCGAGCGCGCCTTCGACTGGGGTGATGTGACCGAATTCCTGCGTATCCCGCGCGGCTACCTGATCGGACTGATCGCGACCATGCTGGCCTTGTCGGCGCTACTGACCCTGGCCCGGGCGGTGCTCTACCTGCTGGAAGGGCTCAAGGTGGTCAAGCAGGGCGGTCCGCTGAGTCCCTCTACAGAACGGGGAGGGACCCATGACTGAAGCACTCTACGGCTTCGCCGCGCTGCTGGTCCTGGTGTTCCTGCGGGTGCCACTGGCGTTCGCCATGGGCATCATCGGCTTCGTCGGTTTCTACTACCTGACCGGTAACTGGGCCGCCGCCGAGGCGATGGCCGCCCGCCGGGTGGTGGATACCGCCATGGACTACGGCCTGTCGGTGATCCCGCTGTTCATCCTGATGGGCAACTTCGTCTCCCATGCGGGGCTGTCGGACGCGCTGTTTCGTGCCTCCAACGGCTTCCTGGGCCACCGCAAGGGCGGCCAGGCCATGGCCACCATCGTCGCCTGCGGCGGCTTCAGCGCCATCTGCGGTTCGAGCCTGGCCACCTGTGCCACCATGGGGCGCGTGGCCATGCCGCAGATGCGCAAGTACGGCTACAAGGATTCGTTGGCCGCGGCCTCCATTGCCGCCGGCGGCACCCTGGGGATCCTGATCCCGCCCAGCGTGATGCTGGTGATCTACGGCATCCTCACCGAGACCAGTATCCGCGAGCTGTTCGCGGCCGGCTTCATTCCCGGCATCCTGGGGATCTTCCTCTACCTGGGGGCGGTGAAGTGGGTGCTGTGGCGCGACCCCAGCGCCGGCCCGGCGGCGGAGAGGGTGCCGTGGCCGGAGCGCTTTGCCGCACTGAAGAGCGTGGGCAGCACCCTGGCGCTGTTCGTGCTGGTGATCGGCGGCATCTACCTGGGGGTGTTCACCCCCACCGAGGCGGCGGGCATCGGCGCCATGGGCGCCTTCCTGATTGCCCTGACGCGCCGGGCGCTGAGTCCGCGGGTGCTGATGGCCGTGCTGATGGACACGGTGCGCACCACGGCGATGCTGTTTGCGGTGGTGCTGACGGCGCTGATCTTTGCCAACTTCGTCAACCGGGCCGGGCTGCCCAATGACCTGCTGTCGCTGGTCAACGGGTTGAACGTGGCGCCCTTCGTGGTGATTCTGGTGATCATCGCCATCTACGTGGTGCTGGGCTGCGTGTTCGAGAGCATGTCGATGATGCTCCTGACGGTGCCGGTATTCTTCCCGGTGGTAGCGGGGCTGGGCTACGACCTGGTGTGGTTCGGCATCCTGGTGGTGATCGTGATCGAGATCAGTCTGATCACGCCGCCGGTGGGGATGAACGTCTTCGTGCTGCGGGCGGTGTTACCGGACGTTGCGACGGGGACGATCTTCCGCGGGGTGACGCCGTTCTGGGTGGCGGGGACGATACGGGCGCTGCTGGTGTTGATCTTCCCGGTGATCGTGCTGTTCCTGCCCCAGCTGCTCTATTAGATAGTGTCCGGATAACGAGACGGAGGTCCCATGATGGAGAGTAAGCCAGTGCCCCAGTCGGAAGAGGTCGCGGGACAGGTTACCGATCCGGAGAGCGTGTCTGCCAAGTATGAGATGGATCTCAATCAGTTCCTGCCGTATCGGCTCAATCGCCTGGCGGACCAGATCAGTCAGGCGCTGGCTGGCTTTTACGCCGAGCGTTATCAGATCAATGTGGCGCAATGGCGGGTGCTGGCCTGGCTCAGCCACTGCGATGACCTGACGGCCAAGAAGGTCTGCGCCTATACCAACATGGACAAGGCGAGAGTCTCGCGGGCTATCCAGGCACTGGAGGAGCGGGGGTTTATCACCCGCACCCCCTCGCCGCGGGACCAGCGGCTGCATGACTTGAATCTCACCGAGGCGGGCCAGGCGCTGCTGGCCAAGTTGGTGCCTGAGGCCCAGGCCTGGGAAGCCGAGCTGGTGGCCACACTGAGCGCCGGCGAGTATCGCGATCTGCTCAACGTGATGAGGAAGCTCGAACGGCAGCTCGAACGCATCGGCTGATACCCCTATCTTGTGAGCGTCTTTCCTCGGGCCTCTGCCCCGCAGCCGGCAACGACATGTTGCCGGTTTTTTATTTGCAGGCTATCTGGCGTAACAAGATTCTTCGGCGGGAAGGTGGCATGCTCATGGCCGGTAACCCCAGGTGATGCCTCCTCGCCACCATGAGTAACATTATGATTTTAAAACATTTATTTATGTTAAGACTTAAGTTGTATTGGCTATTGGTCGTGATTGGATTGCGTGCAGGGTGCTGATAGAGGCATTGTATGACAGAACGTGTTTCCTGTTGCGGCGGATATTGACCATTAATGTATCGCATTATTCCGCCTGGAAACCCCTCCCTGCTACCCGATGAATATGCCAGCCGCCCGCGACGACGGAGGAGCTTAACAATGTACAAGACAACAGGCCTGATGATCGGCACCCTGACTGCCGCCATCATGAGCACGTCCGCACTGGCCCAGACCACCATCACGGTCAGCACCTGGGCAGGTCCCAACCATGGCATCAACACCATGGTCTGGCCGACCTGGAAGGCGTGGATCGAAGAGGCCACCGAGGGTCGCGTGACCGTCGATGTCGTGCATGACTTGGGCCCGCCCGCCTCCCAGATGGAGATGGTAGCCGACGGTATCGCCGATGCCACCTGGGTCTTCCATGGCTACAATACCGGCCGCTTCGTGCTGACCAAACTGCCGGAGTTTCCCACCTTCGAGGAGTTCTCCTCCGAGAATGCCTCTGCCGCCTACTGGCGCACCCACCAGGAGTATCTGGCCGAGGCCGGCGAGCATCGCGGCGTCGATGTGGTGGCTGCCGGCGTGCACGGCCCGGGCTGGATCTTCAGCAATGAGCATTACGAAACTCTGGAGGACCTCAAGGGCAAGCGCATCCGCGTCGGCGGCGGTGTGATGGGGGATCTTTCCAACGCACTGGAACTGACCGGCGTGGCCCTGCCGCCCACCGGCGTCTATGAGGCGGGCTCTCAGGGGGTCATCGACGGTGCCATGCTGGTGCCCGAAGGCCTGCGTAGCTTCCGTGTGGCCGAGATCTTCCCCTATACCCTCAAGGTTGATGGTGGCTTCTACCGCGGCAGCTTCACCATCGTGGTCAACCCGATGATCTGGGACCAGATGTCAGCAGAGGATCGTGAGGCCGTCGAGGAAGTCTCCGGCGAGCGCCTGTCGCGCCTGTTCGGCTACATGATGGATGTCTCGGACGTACGCGGCGTCGACTTTGCCGAGGAACAGGGTCACACCTTTACCGAGCTTGGCAGCGACGATCTCGAGACCCTGCGTGGCATCAGCGACGACATGATCGCCGAGTGGGCCGCCAATAACCAAGACGTCGACGCCTTGGCGGCCATCGAGTATTTCCGCGAGCAACTCTCCGCTGCAGCTGAGGACGACAGTGTGGGTGCGCTTGTCCCGGACGATCTGAGGTAAGCGAAGCACTGTCGCCACATGGAGCGTGACCATGCAAACCCTGACGACACGCGCGACGCGCGTCGGCCGGGTCCTGCAGCTGACACTGGAGGGGGTGGCGGGTGCCACCCTCTTCGGCATGATGCTGCTGACCACGGCAGACGTGAGCGGCCGCTACTTCTTCAATTCGCCGATTCTCGGCGCCGTGGAGCTGACCCAGCTGATGCTGGCGGCGCTGGTGTTCCTGTCGCTGCCGGTGGTGTGCTGGCGCCAGGAGCACGTCAGTGTGGACCTGCTCGATGCCATCTTTCCCGTTCGGCTGATCTGGGTGCGCGAGGTGGTCGTCAACCTGGTGGTCACGGTGGCGCTGTGGGCCATGGCCCAGCGTGTCTGGGCGCTGGCCGAGCGCGCCTTCGACTGGGGTGATGTGACCGAATTCCTGCGTATCCCGCGCGGCTACCTGATCGGACTGATCGCGACCATGCTGGCCTTGTCGGCGCTACTGACCCTGGCCCGGGCGGTGCTCTACCTGCTGGAAGGGCTCAAGGTGGTCAAGCAGGGCGGTCCGCTGAGTCCCTCTACAGAACGGGGAGGGACCCATGACTGAAGCACTCTACGGCTTCGCCGCGCTGCTGGTCCTGGTGTTCCTGCGGGTGCCACTGGCGTTCGCCATGGGCATCATCGGCTTCGTCGGTTTCTACTACCTGACCGGTAACTGGGCCGCCGCCGAGGCGATGGCCGCCCGCCGGGTGGTGGATACCGCCATGGACTACGGCCTGTCGGTGATCCCGCTGTTCATCCTGATGGGCAACTTCGTCTCCCATGCGGGGCTGTCGGACGCGCTGTTTCGTGCCTCCAACGGCTTCCTGGGCCACCGCAAGGGCGGCCAGGCCATGGCCACCATCGTCGCCTGCGGCGGCTTCAGCGCCATCTGCGGTTCGAGCCTGGCCACCTGTGCCACCATGGGGCGCGTGGCCATGCCGCAGATGCGCAAGTACGGCTACAAGGATTCGTTGGCCGCGGCCTCCATTGCCGCCGGCGGCACCCTGGGGATCCTGATCCCGCCCAGCGTGATGCTGGTGATCTACGGCATCCTCACCGAGACCAGTATCCGCGAGCTGTTCGCGGCCGGCTTCATTCCCGGCATCCTGGGGATCTTCCTCTACCTGGGGGCGGTGAAGTGGGTGCTGTGGCGCGACCCCAGCGCCGGCCCGGCGGCGGAGAGGGTGCCGTGGCCGGAGCGCTTTGCCGCACTGAAGAGCGTGGGCAGCACCCTGGCGCTGTTCGTGCTGGTGATCGGCGGCATCTACCTGGGGGTGTTCACCCCCACCGAGGCGGCGGGCATCGGCGCCATGGGCGCCTTCCTGATTGCCCTGACGCGCCGGGCGCTGAGTCCGCGGGTGCTGATGGCCGTGCTGATGGACACGGTGCGCACCACGGCGATGCTGTTTGCGGTGGTGCTGACGGCGCTGATCTTTGCCAACTTCGTCAACCGGGCCGGGCTGCCCAATGACCTGCTGTCGCTGGTCAACGGGTTGAACGTGGCGCCCTTCGTGGTGATTCTGGTGATCATCGCCATCTACGTGGTGCTGGGCTGCGTGTTCGAGAGCATGTCGATGATGCTCCTGACGGTGCCGGTATTCTTCCCGGTGGTAGCGGGGCTGGGCTACGACCTGGTGTGGTTCGGCATCCTGGTGGTGATCGTGATCGAGATCAGTCTGATCACGCCGCCGGTGGGGATGAACGTCTTCGTGCTGCGGGCGGTGTTACCGGACGTTGCGACGGGGACGATCTTCCGCGGGGTGACGCCGTTCTGGGTGGCGGGGACGATACGGGCGCTGCTGGTGTTGATCTTCCCGGTGATCGTGCTGTTCCTGCCCCAGCTGCTCTATTGACGTGAATTCGAGGCGCCATCGCGGGGCCTCCCTTTTGCCAATATAAAAAGCGATACGCAATAATAGATAACATAATTAATTATGTATCTAAAATCGCCCTGAATTGACTCCCGTCAAATCAGGGCGATTTCCTTTGCGCTATCCTGAAAGTACGCAATAGGTGATACCCAATGAGGAGATATACAAATGGAAAGGCTGTCTGATTACATTCAGGGGGAGCGCGTGGTCCGCGAGCTTCGCCGCCACGCCCCCGAGGCACTTGACGATCTGGCCCGTGACCTGGAACAGCCGCTGAGCCCACCCCTGGAGCGGGCGATGGCGCGAAGTCTGGATGATTGCCGGGTGACTGACTTCCGGCCCTCCGAGGTACTGATGCCGGCGATGATGACGACCTTCGCGGTGAGCCCGGCCGCTATGGCTGAGGAGGAGCTGGCGGGTCTGGAGGCGAGCTGCAACCGGTGCGAGGCGGTCGGCCGATGCTGGCAGGCGATGCGCAACCATGTCGACGCCGAGGCCTGTCGTAGCTTCTGCCCCAACGCTGAGGCCTTCATGGGCCAAGGTGCCTAGGGGGAGGCAGCTGGGGGGAGAATGAGTCCCCCCATCCCTCAGGGCCGAGGCCGTCATGAGCCATGGCGCCGAGAAAAAGGGGAAGGGGGGCGGAGGAAAAGTCACAGGCAGGGGGAGGCCGGGGGCGCGATGAGCCCCCGGTTCCCCTTGCCGAAGCCTTACTGTTGCTTCGCCACCAGTGTCAGAATGTCGTAGCTGGCCACCAGCTCGTCATCCTGGTTGGTCACGGCCACGTCCCATACGACCACGCCTTGAGGGTGACCTTCGGGAGAGGTGCGGCCCTGATCGATCTTGCGCTTGCAGGTCAGGCGGGCTCGGATGGTGTCGCCGGGGGCGACCGGGGTGATGAAGCGCAGGGTGTCCAGGCCATAGTTGGCCAGCACAGGCCCTTCACCCGGGTAGACGAACAGGCCGGCAGCAGCCGACAGTACAAAGTAGCCGTGGGCGATGCGTTGGCCGAATTGAGTCTTGCGAGCGGCGATGTCGTCAAAGTGCATGTAGAAGTGGTCGCCGGAGAGGCAGCCGAAGTTGACGATGTCGGCTTCGGTGACGGTACGGCGGTGGGTCAGCAGGGATTCGCCCACCTGAAGGTCATCGAAATGGCGGCGGAACGGATGGACGTCGTTTTCGACGACTTTGGCGCCACGAACGTATTCGCGGGTCACCGCGGCCACCATGGTCGGGGAGCCCTGGATGGCGGTGCGTTGAAGATAGTGATGAACCGCCCGGATGCCCCCCAGCTCTTCTCCTCCGCCGGCACGCCCCGGGCCGCCGTGCTTGAGCATGGGCAGCGGGGAGCCGTGGCCGGTGGATTCCTTGGCGGCTTCCGCGTCGAGGATCTGCAGGCGGCCATGCTGGGCCGCCAGTACCGGGATCATTTGTGCGGCGATGGCGGGGTCCCTGGTAGTGAGGGTGGTCACCAGGCTTCCCTTGCCCTTGGCGGCTAAGGTCAGTGCCTCGTCAATGCCGTTGTAGGGCATCAGTGTGGCTACGGGGCCGAAGGCCTCGAGGTCATGAGCACCACCGTCTTGCAGCGGGTTGCGGCTGATCAATAAGTGGGGGGCGATGAAGGCGCCGTTGTCGACGCCCTGGCCCACGGGCTTGAAGCTGCCATCCTTGCCGAAGACACATTCGCTGGTTTCCAGCAGTCGGTCGATGGCCTCGTTAACGTCCCGGAGCTGATCGCTGGATGCGAGGGCGCCCATGCGCACGCCTTCCTCTTTCGGGTCACCCGCGACGATCTTGGACAGCCGCCCCTTGATGGTGTCCGCCAGGGCGTCCAGGTGCTCGGCCGGCACCAGGACCCGGCGAATCGCGGTACATTTCTGGCCGGCCTTGGCGGTCATTTCCCGAACCACTTCCTTGGCGAAGATCCCGAACTCCTCATCTTCAGGGCTTACATCCGGAGCCAGGATGGCGCTGTTGAGGGAATCCGCCTCGGCATTGAAGGGGATACTCTTCGCCATGATGTTGGGGTGGCTCTTCAACTTCAGGGCGGTGCTTGCAGAGCCGGTGAAGGTGACGAAGTCCTGCTCCTCCAGCCGGTCCAGCAGGTCACCGGTGCCACCGATGATCAGTTGCAGTGCACCCTCGGGCAGCAGGCTGGAGTCGTTGATAACTCGAACCGCGGCTTCGGTGAGGTAGCTGGTGGCGGTCGCCGGTTTGAAGATGCAGGGCATGCCCGCCAGGAACGCCGGGGCGAATTTCTCCAGCATGCCCCAGATGGGGAAGTTGAAGGCGTTGATGTGCACCGAGACACCACGGCGGGGCACCAGGATGTGAGTGCCATTGAAGTGGTTGTTCTTGCCTAGTTGAGTCACTGGGCCTTCATGGGCCACGTTGCCGGAGGGCAGTTCCTTGCGACCGGTGGAGGCGTAGGTGAACAGGGTGCCGAAACCGCCATCGATGTCGATCCCGGAATCCGCCTGAGTGCAGCCGGTATGATAGGAAATGGCGTACAGCTCTTCCTTGCGCCCCTGAATGTAAATAGCGAGCTCTTTGAGGATGGCCGCGCGCTGCTGGAAGTCCAGCGCCAGCAGGCTCTTCACACCGGTGTTGCGGCCATATTCGACGGCTTGCGCAAAGTCGATGGTTTCCTCGTGGGTATGAGCAATGGTGTCGCCGTTGATAGCGCTTGGCAGGGCCTTGGCGGGGGTTTCACCCAACCACTGGCCGGCAATGTAACTCTGAAGGACTGACATTAAGCGTTCCCAGTGAAAAAATTGACCTGGTTACGCATACGCATAACCAGAGAGCGACGCCGAGCGGGCGCATCGAGAGAGGTAATGTGGCTCAGCCAATCATCAGCGCTGATCGAAATCGAGGGTCACTTCATCGGAAAGGGGATGAGCCTGGCAGCTCAGCACAAAGCCCGCTTCGATTTCGTGCTTTTCGAGTCCATGGGTCACGTCCATATCCACTTCGCCCACGATCAGCTTGCACTTGCAAGTGGAGCAAACGCCGGCCTTGCAGGAGTAGGGAAGATCCATGCCGTTGGCGATTCCCGCGTCGAGGATATTCTCGCCTACTGTCGCCAGGTCGAACATTACCGAGCGGCCATCCGCGACTACGGTTACCTTGCTGGTCTTCTCCTCACCGTATTCTTCGATACGCTGCTGGGCTTTCGCGAGTATCTTTTGGGAATCTGCCGCAGAATTTGCGAAAAGTTCGTAATGAATCTGCTCATTGCTGAGGCCTTCGAGGCGGAAGCCATGTGAGACTTCAGACATCATGGCTTCGGGGCCGCAGATAAAGGCCTCGTCAGTATTCTTGATATCGATCAGGCCACTTTTTTGCAGCGCATAGCCTTTCTTGTTATCTATTATGCCATTAAGAAGGTCCGCTCCCTGGTCTTCGTAGTTCATTATGTTGATCCACTGGAAGCGATCCATATAACGATTCTTGACGAAGCTCAGTTCATCCTTGAACATCACGGAATTGGTGCGGCGGTTGCCGTAGATCAGCGTTACTTTGCTCTTAAGCTCGATATCGAGTACCGACTTGATGATAGACAGTGTCGGCGTGATACCCGAACCCGCCGCAATGCACATATAACGCTTGGCATTCTCGGGATCGAGCCTGGTATAGAAGTTTCCTTGTGGCGGCATGACGTCGATCTCCATGCCACGCTTGAAGTGATCGTTGGCGTAGTTGGAGAACTGTCCATTCTTGACGCGCTTGATGCCCACGCGCATATGGCCGTCATTGACGCCGGAACAGATGGAGTAGGAGCGGCGGACATCCTCTCCGTCGATCCTGGCTCGCAGTGTCAGAAACTGGCCTTGGGTGAAGTCAAATGTTTCCTTCAGCTCCTCCGGGACATCGAAGGTCACGCGGATGGCGGTATCTGTCTCCGGCTGGACGTCGGCAATTCTCAACGTATAGAAGTTCGTGTCAGACATCACGTGGCCTATATTTTCTTGAAATAATCGAAGGTCTCCTTGCACGCTTGACACTGAAACAGTGCCTTGCAGGCGGTGGAGCCGAATTCGCTGAGGAGTCGTGTATCACGCGAGCCGCAGTGTGGGCAAAGTGTATGGGCGTCTGGGGTCAAGCCGTCCTCGGAGACATCAGCATCTTCCGGCGGGGCGACACCGTAATTGCGTAATTTACGACGCCCCTCCTGTGACATCCATTCGGAGCTCCAGGCCGGCGATAGCTGCATCTTGACTTCAAGGCTGTCATAACCTTGGGCGCTCAGGGCGGCCTTGACGTCCTCCTTGATGGTGTCCATCGCAGGGCAGCCAGAATAGGTCGGCGTGATAGTGACGATGATATGCTCGCCTTGACGCTCGATATCGCGCAGGATCCCCAGATCCCAGATGCTCAGCGCAGGTATTTCGGGGTCCTTGACCTCATCAAGAAGATCCCAGAGCTCCTTCACCTCAGAGGTGTCGCGCTGCTGTAGCCGGTGGTATTCTTCCTCCGGCATCAACGAAATTTCGCTCATGATCAATCGCCAATTAGACTCGGCTACCACTGGCAGCCAGGATAGGAGCGGTGAACGAATTGCATTTCTGTCAGCAGGTGACCCAGGTTCTCAGTGTGATAGCCGACGCGGCCACCGCGTACCGCCCAGCCATCTTCGGGCACGCTCAGGGTCGCGTCCGTGAGAATGCTGCTGACTTGTCGATGCCACTCATCACGGAGGCTGGTGATATCGACGCCAATGCCACTGTCGGCCAATAGCTGCTCGATATCGTCCATATCGAACATTTCGTGGGTATAACCCCACAGGCTATCCACCGCGCGCTGTGTGCGCCGATGACTTTCCTCGGTGCCATCGCCCAGACGCAGCACCCAATCGCGGCTGCGGCGCAGGTGGTAGCGGGTTTCCTTGATCGCTTTGGCGGCAATGGCTGCCAAGTTATCGTCCCTGGACTTGACAAGCTCCGGCAGGAACAGGCTGTAATAGATATCGATGAACAGCTGTCGAACCTGGGAGTAGGCGAAATCCTCCTTCGGCAACTCCATCAGTAGCAGGTTATGGTACTGACGGTCGTCGCGCATATAGGCGAAATCGTCCTCTGTCCGCCCATCATTGGCTAGTTCTGACGCATAGCCATAGAACATACGGGCACGCCCGATGTAGTCCAGTGCCACGTTGGCATAGGCGATATCTTCCTCCAGGAAAGGACCACGACTTACCCATTCGGAGATTCGGTGACCCAAGACGTTAGCGTCATCACCCAGGCGGATCGCATACTCGAGGGTGGCATCCTTGATGGTGTCACTCATTACGTTTTCTCCTCAGCGGCTACATGTTGTTGACGGCATCGGGAAGGACGTAATAAGTCGCATGCCGATAGGGTTTGTCATCGTTGGGGTCGAAGAAATCCTCCGCTTCATCCTCTTGGGACGCGCAGATGTCGGCTGACTTGACAACCCAGATGCTCACTCCTTCGCTGCGCCGGGTGTAGACATCCCGGGCATACTCCAGCGCCTGTGCGTGATCCTCGGAATGCAGGCTGCCTACATGTTTATGATCGAGTCCACGCTTGGAGCGGATGAAGACCTCAAAGAGTTCCAGGGCGTTGTCCTGCATGGCGGTGCCTCCTTAGGCGGCTTCGGCTTGCTTAGCCTGTTTTTTGGCATTGTAGGCAACCAGTGCTTCACGCACCCAGGCGCCTTCTTCATGGGCCTTGATGTGATGCTCCAGGCGCTGACGGTTACAGTGACCATTACCGGCAATCACGTTATGGAATTCTTCCCAGTCGATCTCGCCGCTATCGTAGTGGCCGCGCTCTTCGTTCCACTTGAGATCCTTGTCTGGATGTTCGAGCCCTAGGAATTCGATCTGTGACGCGGTTTGGTCAATGAATTTCTGGCGCAGGTCATCGTTGGTCTCGCGCTTGATCTTCCACTCCATGGATTTTGCGGAGTGTGCGGATTCGGAGTCGTGGGGACCGAACATCATCAGCGCTGGCCAGTAGAAGCGGTTCAGGGAGTCCTGAGCCATGGCTTTCTGTTCTGCTGTACCGTTGGCCAGCGTCAGCATGATGTCGTAGCCCTGACGCTGGTGGAAACTCTCTTCCTTGCAGATACGGATCATGCCGCGGGCGTAGGGGCCATAGGAGGTACGCTGCAGGGATACCTGATTGACGATGGCCGCACCATCAACCAACCAGCCAATCGCCCCCATGTCACCCCAGGTCAGGGCAGGATAATTGAAGATCGAAGCGTACTTGGCCTGCCCGCTCTGCAGCGCCTCGACCAACTCCTCACGGGTAATCCCCAGGGTTTCCGCGGCGCTGTAGAGATAAAGCCCGTGGCCAGCCTCGTCCTGAATCTTCGATAACAGGATTGCCTTGCGGCGCAAGGAGGGCGCACGAGCCAGGAAGTTGCCTTCCGGCTGCATGCCGATGACTTCCGAGTGTGCATGCTGTGAAATCTGGCGAATCAGGTTCTTGCGATACTTCTCGGGCATCCAGTCCTTGGGCTCGATCTTCTCTTCCGCCTGGATCTTGTGCATAAACTGCTGTTCTTGAAGGGAAGCTTGCTGTTCAGAGGACATAGTGACGCTCTCCAATGATGGGTTTGAGCCTGTACTTCTTATCCCAGCATAGCAGACCGATGGCAAAAAGCGATACGCAAATAGGATAACTTATTCAAACTCTGTATCGTTATTCGCTGTCTTGATGTAACCAGTCGTCCTGAAAGGGGTTTTTAGTTCAGGCAGCTTGCGATCAGCCGGTATCTGGTTGCTGACGGATCGCGAGCCTGGTTTTCCGTTAACGCAAGTCTTTCACTCGCTTGGCCTTGCCCACGGAGCGCATGACCTCCTCCACGCCGCAGACATCCACCTGGGTGCTGATGCCGATATAGGTCTTGATGGCGTGCTGCAGGTGTTTTGCCAGCTGCTCGCAGGCCACCAGGTCACGGGCGACGTCGTTGCTGCATGCCTCGACGCGCACACGCACCATGTCCAGGTTGCCCTGGCGGGACACCTCGATCTCGTAGTGGGGCGAGAGCTGCTCGATCTTGAGCAGCTGCTCCTCGATCTGGGTCGGGAAGACGTTGACCCCGCGGATGATCAGCATGTCGTCGCTGCGGCCGGTGATCTTGTCGATACGGCGCATGGGTCGGGCGGTGCCCGGCAGCAGGCGGGTGAGGTCGCGAGTGCGGTAGCGGATCACCGGCAGCGCTTCCTTGGTGAGGGTGGTGAAGACCAGTTCGCCGTACTCGCCGTCCGGCAGCACCTCGCCGCTGATCGGGTCGATGATCTCGGGGTAGAAGTGGTCTTCCCAGATGGTCGGGCCGTCCTTGGTCTCCAGGCACTCCATGCCGACACCCGGGCCCATCACCTCGGAGAGGCCGTAGATGTCCAGGGCGTCGATGCCCAGGCGCCGCTCCAGGGCGGTGCGCATGTCATTGGTCCAGGGCTCGGCGCCGAAGATGCCGGCGCGCAGCGGCAGCGTGTGGGGGTCGATGCCCTGGCGCTCCATCTCGTCGGCAATATTGAGCATGTAGGAGGGGGTGACCATGATGATGTCCGGCTGGAAATCGCGGATCAGCTGGACCTGCTTCTCGGTCTGGCCGCCGGACATCGGGATTACCGCACAGCCCAGCCGCTCGGCGCCGTAGTGGGCGCCGAGACCGCCGGTGAACAGGCCGTAGCCGTAGGCCACGTGCACCTTGTCGTTGCGGGTGCCGCCGGCGGCCCGGATGGAGCGGGCCACCACGTCGGCCCAGGTGTCGATATCACGCTGGGTATAGCCGACCACGGTGGGCTGGCCGGTGGTGCCGCTGGAGGCATGCACCCGCACGATCTCGCTCATCGGCGTAGCGAACATGCCGAAGGGATAGTGGTCGCGCAGGTCGGCCTTGGTGGTGAAGGGGAGCTTGCCGAGGTCCTCCAGGCGCTTTATCTCCTCGGGGTGAATGCCGGCCCTGTCGAAGGACTGGCGATAGAAAGGCACGTTCTCGTAGGCGTGCTTGAGGCTCCACTGCAGGCGCTTGACCTGGGTGGCGCGCAGCTCGTCGAGGCTGGCGGTTTCCAAGGGGTCGAGGCTGGCGGTGTCGGTACGTTTGATGGTCTGGTTCATCGGGGGCTCCGGTCGGCTGATTGTTCTTGGCTCAGCGCGTTGTGCGTGAGGGTCAGGGTGGCCATGGACCTGGGGATCACAGGCGCTCGATGATCAGGGCGATGCCCTGACCCACGCCGATGCACATGGTGCACAGCGCGTAGCGTCCCTGCCGGCGCTCCAGTTCATGCAGGGCGGTGGTCACCAGGCGGGCGCCACTCATGCCCAGCGGGTGGCCCAGCGCGATGGCGCCGCCGTTGGGGTTGACGTGCTCGGCGTCGTCGGGGAGACCGAGATCGCGGGTCACGGCCAGCGCCTGGGCGGCGAAGGCCTCGTTGAGCTCGATCACGTCCATCTGGTCGAGTGTCAGGCCGGTCTGTTCGAGCACCTTGCGGCTGGCCGGGGCCGGGCCGAAGCCCATGATGCGCGGCTCGACACCGGCGGTGGCCATGCCCACCACCCGGGCACGGGCCTTGAGGCCGTAGCGCTCGGCCTGCTCGGGTGAGGCCAGCAGCAGGGCGCAGGCGCCGTCGTTGACCCCGGAGGCGTTGCCGGCGGTGACGCTGCCGCCCTCGCGGAAGGGCGTGGGCAGCCCCGCCAGCTGCGCCAGGGTGGTGGAGGCACGGGGATGCTCGTCGGTGTCGACGATCAGCGGCTCCTGCTTGCGGCGCGGTACCGCCACGGGGACGATCTCCTCGGCCAGGCGACCGGCTGCCATGGCCGCGGCGGTGCGCTGCTGGCTGCGCAGGGCGAAGGCATCCTGGTCCTCGCGGGAGATCTTGAACTGCTCGGCGACGTTCTCGGCGGTCTCCGGCATGGAGTCGATGCCGAACTGGGCCTTCATCTGGCGGTTGACGAAGCGCCAGCCGATGGTGGTGTCGTGGATCTCGGCACTGCGCGAGAAGGCCTGCTCGGCCTTGCCCATCACGAAGGGCGCGCGGGACATCGACTCGACGCCGCCGGCGATCATCAGGCCCGCCTCACCGGCCTTGATGGCACGGGCGGCGTTGCCGATGGCGTCCATGCCGGAGCCGCACAGGCGGTTGATGGTGGTGCCGGGCACCTCCACCGGCAGGCCGGCGAGCAGCGCGGACATGCGCGCCACGTTGCGGTTATCTTCACCGGCCTGGTTAGCGCAGCCGTAGAAGAGGTCGTCCACCCGGGACCAGTCCACCGAGGGGTTGCGCTCCATCAGGGCGCGCAGGGGCACGGCGCCCAGGTCGTCGGGGCGAACCGGTGAGAGGGCGCCGCCGTAGCGGCCGACGGGGGTGCGGATGGCGTCGATGATCAGGGCATCTTTCATGCTTGGCTCTCTGCGGCAGTCTCTTCCAGGCGGCGAACGGTGCCGCGGATCTTGTAGGAGCGGCCGCGAAACAGGGCGACCTCGTGACCGTGCTGGTTGCGCACGGTGATGTCGTAGATACCGGTGCGGCCGCGACGGCTACGCTCCTCGGCGGTGGCGGTCAGCACGTCGCCGAGCTGGCCCGGCCCCAGGTAGTCGATGCTGCAGCCCGAGGCCACCGTGGCCTCGTCATAGCTGTTGCAGGCGAAGGCGAAGGCGGAATCGGCCAGGGCGAAGATGAAGCCGCCGTGGCAGTTGCCGTGGCCCTGCACCATGTCCTGGCGCACGGTCATGGTCAGTACCGCGCGGCCTGGGGCCATGCTCTCGATGCGCATGCCGAGCCCCTGGCTGGCGCTGTCGCGGGAGAACATGGACTCGGCGCAGGCCTCGGCCAGCTGCTGTGGATTCAGCTCGGATTCAGACATGGAAGCACTCCTCGGCCAGGGCCTTGCGGCACAGCAGGAAGGAGGCGCGATAGCGCTCCTCGCCGTAGCTCTGCTGCAGGTGGGTCAGGGTGCGGTGAACGAAGGCCAGGCCCAGCTCATCGGCCCAGGCCAGCGGACCACGCGGGTAGTTGACGCCGGCCTGCATGGCCAGGTCGCCATCCCGGGCGCTGCACACGCCCTGCAGCACGGCGTCGGCGGCCTCGTTGGCGAGCATGGCCACGGTGCGCAGCACCACGAGCCCGGGCGTGTCGGTGAGCCAGGCGACCGCGAGGCCCAGTCGCTGGAAGAGTGCGGTGGCCAGGGTGCGGGCCTCGGCATCGACGCCGGGGCTCGCCGCCAGGGCGATGGCGTCGGCGCTCTCGTAGTCCAGGCAGAGGTCGAACAGCACCAGGGCCTCGAGGCCCTCGTCCCGGGCGCGTTCGGTGGCGCAGCGGCCGTCGCTCAGCGCCAGGGTGAGGCCGCCCAGGCGCAGGCGGGCCTGGCCCGAGATGCTCTCCCGGCGCACCACCTCGAGGCCGGCGGCCTCGGCGCGGGCCACCAGCGGCGCGATGGTGCCGAGCTGGCCCTCGGCGACCAGGGGCGGCAGCTCGGCCTCTGCCGCGGGGGCAAAATCCGGTGCGGCCGGCGGGGTGCCTTCGCGCTGCCCTTCACGTTTTCGATAATCATAGAAGCCCTGGCCGCTCTTGCGGCCCAGGCGGCCGGCCTCGACCAGCGCCTGCTGCACCAGCGAGGGCTCGAAGCGGGTGTCGCCGTAGTAGGCGTCGAATACCGAGCGGGTCACGGCGTAGTTGACGTCGTGGCCGATCAGGTCCATCAGCTCGAAGGGGCCCATGCGGAAGCCGCCGGCCTGGCGCAGCAGGGCGTCCAGGGTGGCGGGGGCGGCAGCGCCCTCCTGCGTCAGGCGCAGCCCCTCGGCGTAGAAGGGGCGGGCGACGCGGTTGACGATGAAGCCCGGCGTGGAGCTGGCGTGGACCGGTACCTTGCCCCAGGCCGCGGCGGTGGCGTAGAGGGTCTCGGCGACCTCGGCGTCGGTGGCCAGGCCCGAGATCACCTCGACCAGCTGCATCACCGGGGCCGGGTTGAAGAAATGCAGGCCGGCGACGCGCTCGGGGCGCTGGAGGCCGGCGGCGATGGAGGTGATCGACAGCGACGAGGTGTTGCTGGTCAGCAGGGTGTCGGGGCCGCACAGGCTCTCGAGTTCGGCGAAGACCGCGCGCTTGACCTCGAGGTTTTCGACGATGGCTTCCACCACCAGGCGGCTGTCGGCCAGCTCGGCGAGGGTGGCGGCCGGGGTCATGCGCGCAATGACGGCCTCGACCTCGTGCTGGGCCATCTTGCCCCTGGCCACGCGCTTCTCGAGCTGGCGGCGCACGCCGTCGATACCGGCCTGGGCGGCGCCGTCGCGGTTGTCATAGAGGCGCACCGGATGGCCGGCCTGGGCGGCGACCTGGGCGATGCCGGCGCCCATGGCGCCGGCGCCGATCACGGCGATGATGTCGCTGGGTGCGAGGGCAGGCATCTCACTCCCCCTTGAAGCTGGGCTGGCGTTTGTCCATGAAGGCGCTGACGCCCTCGCGATAGTCGTCGGTGCGGCCGGCCAGGCGCTGCAGGTCCCGCTCCAGGTCGAGCTGGGAGTCGAAGTCGTTGTCGGGGCTGGCATGCAGGGCACGCTTGATCAGCGCCAGGCCACGGGTCGGTTGGGTGGCCAGGTGGCGAGCCAGGGTCAGCGCCTCGTCCTGCAGGGACTCGTCGTCCACGACCTTCCAGATCATGCCCCACTGCTCGGCCTGTTCGGCGCTGAGCTTGTCGCCCAGCATGGCCAGCCCCTTGGCGCGAGCCATGCCCACCAGACGCGGCAGGCTCCAGGTGCCGCCGGAGTCCGGCACCAGGCCGATCTTGCAGAACGCCTGGATGAAGCTGGCCGAGCGGGCCGCCAGTACGATGTCGCAGGCCATGGCGATATTGGCGCCGGCGCCGGCGGCCACGCCGTTCACCGCACAGACGGTGGGGAAGGGCAGGTCGCGCAGTGCGCGCAGCATCGGGTTGTAGCGCTTCTCCAGGGACTCGCCCAGGTCCGGCGCCTCGGCGCCGGGGACCACGTTGCGGTCGGAGAGGTCCTGGCCGGCGCAGAAGCCGCGGCCGTTGCCGGTCAGCAGCAGGGCGCGAACGCTCTTGTCCTGGCGAGCCGCTTTGAGCGCCTGACGCATCTCGGCGTGCAGCTCGGGGTTGAAGCTGTTGAGGCTGTCGGGGCGGTTCAGCGTGAGGCGGGCGACGCCGTCTTCCACGGCATAGAGCAGGGGCGCTTCACTCATGATCGATTTCCTGTGTCAGTGCCCGTTGAAGGTGGCAGGGCGTTTTTCCTGGAAGGCACGGATGCCCTCCTCGCGGTCTTGGGTGCCGGCCAGCAGCGTGAAGGCGTGGCGCTCGAAGCGCAGGCCGGTGGCCAGGTCGGTGTCCTCGGCCTTGTGCAGCGCCTCCCGGGCCAGGCGCACGGCCAGCGGTGCCTTGGCGGCGATGCTCTCGGCCACGGCCAGGACGCGCTCCACGGTCAGTTCGGGCTGAGTGACCTCGCTCACCAGGCCGGCCTCCAGGGCGCGTCGGGCGGAGATCGGCTCGCCGGTCAGCACCATCTGGGTGGCGAGCGCCTTGCCCACGGCGCGCACCAGGCGCTGGGTGCCGCCGGCGCCGGGCATGATGCCGAGGTTGATCTCGGGCTGGCCGAAGCGAGCGTCCTCGCCGGCGATCAGGATGTCGGCGTGCATGGCCAGCTCGCAGCCGCCGCCCAGGCAGAAACCGTTGACCGCGGCGACGATCGGCTTGTTGAAGCGCGCGATGGCGGCCCAGTGACGCTGGCGGGGATCCTCGAGCATGCCCACCAGGTCGCGCGATGCCATCTCCTTGATATCGGCCCCGGCGGCGAAGGCGCGCTGGCTGCCGGTGATCATCACGGCGCGCACCTCGGTGTCATCCAGGGCGGCGGCCAGTGTCTCGGCCAGCTCTTCCAGCAGGGCGGTATTGAGGGCGTTCAGCGCCTCCGGGCGATGCAGGGTGATGCGCAGCACCCCCTGCTTCGGCCCCTCGACGATCAGGTGAGTCGGCATGATGTCCTCGTTTTCGGCACTGGGTTGGCGCGGCAAGAGCCCGCAGCCTGCCACGGATGGATATAAGGCCGAGTATAGGTTTTTTTTGATACACATCAACTTGTCATTAGTGACATTAATGTATCGTATTTGGCCATATGGTTCCTTTTTCTGCTTGCCTGTCAGGGGGTTGCCTCGTCGAGGCGCCGCTCGCGACGGGTAGGTTAGACCATGGTCGAAGCCCGGCCGCCCTGCCCGGCAATATTCCGGTAAGCTATTGATATAAAACTATTGTAAATCGCGATATGGTGGCCGCGTGACGGGGCTGGTCTGGGTGGGTGGTTTGATGTTTCGTTACGCTATGGATAGTCTCTCGTGCTATCTCGTATCGAATACAGCCGCTCACGGCAGGAGTCACCCATGTCCCAGCAAGCCCAGCAGATGCTCGATCGCCACCGCGAGACGCTGGATCAGGCCGTTGAGGCCATCAACACCCGCGGTTACTGGAGCCCCTACCCGGAAAATATCAAGAAGTATCCGGAAGAGGCGGTGAAGGGTGCGTCGCAGCGCTTCGAGGCCCTGCTCAAGCAGCATTACGCCCTCAAGGTGCCTGCGGTGGCCGGCCAGGTCGGTGCCGAAGCCTCCCCCTATGGGTTCGAACTTGGCGTAACCTATGACCAGCCCGAACAGGGCGCGCTGATCGCCGCCATGCAGGACGCGATGCCCGCCTGGCGCGATGCCGGTGCCGAGGCGCGGGTCGGCGTCTGCCTGGAGATCCTGGCGCGACTCAACGCCATGAGCCCTGACATCGCCCAGGCGGTGACCCACACCAGTGGCCAGGCGCCGATGATGGCCTTCCAGGCCGGTGGCCCCCACGCCCAGGATCGCGGCCTCGAGGCCCTGGCCTACGCCTGGCAGGCGATGTCCCGGGTGCCGGCGACGGCCAAGTGGGTGAAGCCCCAGGGCAAGCATGACCCGCTGGTGCTCGACAAGCGCTACCACATCGTGCCCCGCGGCATCTCGCTGGTGGTGGCCTGCTCCACCTTCCCCACCTGGAACACCTATCCGGGCCTGTTCGCCAGCCTGGCCACCGGCAACCCGGTGATCCTCAAGCCGCACCCCGGGGCCATTTTGCCGGTGGCCATGACCACTCGCGTCGCCCAGCAGGTGCTGGAGGAGGCCGGTTTCGACCCCTGTCTGGTGAGCCTGGTGCCCGACACCGCCGAGGCTCCGGTGACCAAGGCGCTGGCCCTGGACCCGGCCGTGAAGCTGATCGATTTCACCGGCTCCAACGCCTTCGGCGAGTGGCTGGAGCGCAACGCGACCCAGGCTCGGGTGTTTACCGAGAAGGCCGGCATCAACACCGTGATCATCGACAGCGTCGACAACTTCAAGGCGGTGGCCCAGAACCTGGCCTTCAGCCTGAGTCTCTTCTCCGGCCAGATGTGTACCACCACCCAGGCGATCTATGTGCCGAAGACCGGCATTCAGACCGCCGAGGGGTCCCTCTCCTTCGACGAGGTGGCCGGCGCCCTGGCCAAGGCCGTCGAGAAGTTCCTCTCTGATAATGATCGTGCCTGTGCCGTGCTGGGTGCCATCCAGTCGCCGGCGACCGCCGCACGCATCGATGAGTGCCGTGGCCTCGGCGAGGTGCTGCTGGACAGCGAGCCTCGCGAGCATGCCCAGTTTCCCAAGGCGCGCGTCCACACCCCGCTGTTGCTCAAGGTCGATGCCGGCCAGCGTGACGCCTTCAGCGAGGAGCGTTTCGGCCCGATCAGCTTCGTGATCGCCACCGACAGCACCTCGCACAGCATTCAGCTGGCCCGCGAGGTCATCGGCGAGAAGGGCGCCATCACCCTGGGCGCCTACACCACCGATGACGCCGTGGCCGAGCAGTTCGAGGGGCTGGCCATGGACGTGGCGGCGCCGCTGTCGCTGAACCTGGACGGTGGCGTCTTCGTCAATCAATCTGCCGCCTTCAGCGATTTCCATGCGACCGGGGGCAATCCAGCAGCCAATGCCTCGCTGTGTGACCAGGCTTTCGTGACACCCCGCTTCGTGGTGGTGCAGAGCCGTCGCCACGCCACAACGGAGTAACGCCATGCCTTGCTATCGACTCGAGGGGGTCACCCCGGTGGTGCATCCCAGCGCCTACGTTCACCCTACCGCCGTGCTGATCGGCGATGTCATCGTCGGCCCTGGCTGCTATGTAGGGCCCGGTGCGGTGATGCGCGGCGACTTCGGCCAGCTGGTGCTGGAGGAGGGGGCCAACCTCCAGGACACCTGCGTGATGCACGGCTTCCCCGGCTGCGTCACCAAGGTGGAGAAGAATGGTCATATCGGCCATGGCGCGGTGCTGCACGGCTGCGTGGTGGGCCAGGATGCCATGGTGGGCATGAATGCCGTGGTAATGGACTACGCCGTGATTGGCGCGCGCTCCATCGTCGCCGCGGCGGCCTTCGTCAAGACCGGCTTCGAGTGCCCGCCCCAGTCGCTGGTGATGGGGGCGCCGGCCAAGGTCAAGCGTGAGCTGAGCGACCAGGAGGTGGCCTGGAAACAGCAGGGTACTCGCGAGTACCAGCGCCTGACCGAGCGCTGTCGGGACAGCCTGGAGCCCTGTGAACCGCTGGCCGAGCTGGATGTAGACCGTCCCCGATTGAAGGCCGGTGATACCCAGCCCAAGCAGCAAACCTTGGGCCAGGAGAGCCGGTCTTGAGAATGAGGTGATGTGCTAGAGCGTTGCCGGCTTCAAAGCAAGCGCCCCCTGCCATGGCAGGGGGCGCTGGTGTTTGGTATGTCGAGAGCGAGGCGCTGGGCGGGCTCAGTCCAGCCCGCCGAAGCGCAGGTAGAAGCTGGGGCCGGGGGCCGGCAGGGGGCCCTCGGCGGTCTCCAGGTGGCGGTCGAGCCAGTTCTCGGCGCGACGGTAGATCATATGGTAGATGTTGCGGCATAGCTGGTGGGCATTGCGGCCCTCCCAGGCGGTGGGCAGCAGCTCATCGGGCAGCTGGGGGTCGCGTAGCTGCACGCGGCGATACTCGTGGATCAGCAGCGTCCGGGCGATGAAGCACTCCTCCTCGCTGAGGTGATTCTCCTCGCTGAGCGTTTTCCACAGCGGACGAAACAGGGTCAGGAACCGCTGGTAGTGTTCGGCCAACTCGTCGAGGTTCCAGCTCTCCCGTACCTGCAGGCGCAGCGGCTTGCTGGCCAGCGGCTCCAGGGCCTCGGTCCGCATCACGATGGTCTCATCGGCGGCGCCCAACTCTTGCAGGGCGGCCATGGCTTCGCTGCGGTTCAGGGTGGGGTGGGCCAGTACGCCGGGGGCGAAGTGGCCGAAGCCTAGCCACTCCAGCTCGTCGCGCACCTTCTGGCGGCGGGCCGTGTTCAGCTGGCTGAGCAGCACCAGGATCCACTGGCCCGACCAAGGCGCCTGGGCGCCGTGGTAGACGCGCTTGAAGGCCTGCTCGAAGCGACGCCGGCCGGGGCCGCTGAGGCTGTAGTAGCTGCGTCGGCCGACCTTGTCCCCTTGCAGCCAGGTCTCCCGGGTGAGGCGATAGACCGAGGTGCGCACCAGCCGCTCGTTGATGCCGATCGGCTCGACCAGCTTCGACAGGCTGCCCAGCCAGACGGTGCCGCCGCGTGGCACGATGGCATCGCCGTAGACGGTGATGATCAGCGAGCCGGCGCGGATCGGGCGACGCTGCTGGAAGTCATCGATAAGGGCGGTGACGCATTCGCTGGCGGAGGACATATCGGGGCTCGGCGGCTTTCCTGGTGGAGCCCTAGGGCGGGGGCAGTCTGTGACGGCTTCCCGGCCAGGGGGCGACGGTAATCCAGACATGATACCGCCTGGGCGGCACTATGCGAACGCGATGTATCGGCTATTGACTCAAGCGTCCGGAATCCGCCCGCCCAGCCGGGTGGTGATCTCGGCGGCGGTGTCGCGTACCAGAGCGCCCAGCTCCAGCAGACGCGCCTCGGGGATGCGTGCTACGGGGCCGGAGACCGAGATGGCGGCGAGCGGGATGCCGTGTTCGTCGTGAACGCAGGCGGCCACGCAGTGCAGGCCGATGGCGTGCTCCTCGCGGTCGCGGGCGAAGCCCTGGCGGCGGATCTCGGCCAGGCCCGCGCGCAGTGCCTCAGGGGTGTGCAGGGTGTTCTCGGTGACGCGAGCCAGGCCCTGCTCGGCGAGGATGCGCTCGAGCTCGTCGTCGGGCAGCCAGGCCATCAGCGCCTTGCCGATGCCGGAGGCGTGCAGCGGGGCCCGGGAGCCCAGCCGGGTGATCATGCGCATCATCTGCGACGACTCGCTCTGGGCCAGGAACACCGCAGTGCCGTCGTCGCGGATGCCCAGGTTGGCGGTCTCGCCGGTCTGGGCGGTGAGGCGGCGCAGGAAGGGGCGGCTGGTGGCCACGAAGTCGCGTGCCTCGAGGAAGCTGTTGCCGATGCGGAAGGTCTTGACGTCGATCTTCCACACCCCGAGCTCGCTGTCCTGGGCGACGAAACCCTGGCCCTGCAGGGCCTGGAGCAGGCGATGGGTGGTGGAGGGGGCGAGGTCGGCCTGCTCTGCCAGCTCCGAGAGCGCCAGGCCCCCGGGGCTCGCCGATAGGCGCTCGAGCAGGTTGAGCCCACGCACCAGCGATTGGCTGTGGCCGCCGGTGGCCTTCCCCGATCCGGCGGGGCGTCCCGCTGTCCTGCGCTTGACCTCGCTCACCCTCGACTCTCCTCGTGTCGGCTGCCCGCTATTGGCGACAGAATACCCTGTCGACCGCGGCCTGTCGCGCCTGCGGAAATCACTTCCATACCCCGTCCGGTTCGGCGTTGGCGCGGCTGATTCAATGAGGTCACCCTGGGGTTATTGATGTCGCCACTGGGGGGTACGCTTCTCGATAAAGGCATCGATGCCCTCGCCGGCGTCCTCGGCCATCATGTTGCAGGCCATCACCTCGCCGGCGAAGGCGTAGGCCTCGTCCAGGGGCATCTGCAGCTGGCGCTGGAACATCGCCTTGCCGGTGCGCACCGCCACCGTGCTCTTGGCACAGAGGCTGGCGGTGAGCTCGGCCACGGCGGCGTCGAGGGCATCGTCATCGGCGACTCGATTGACCAGCCCCCAGTCATGAGCAGTTTCGGCGTCGATGAATTCGCCGGTGAGCAGCATCTCCATGGCGCGCTTGCGGGCGACGTTGCGGGACAGCGCCACCGCCGGGGTGGAGCAGAACAGACCGGCGTTGATGCCGGAGACGGCGAAGCGCGCCGAACGCGCGGCCACGGCCAGGTCGCAGCTGGCCACCAGCTGGCAGCCGGCGGCGGTGGCAATGCCCTGCACCCGGGCGATCACCGGCACCGGCAGCTCGACGATGGCCTGCATCACCCGACCGCAGCGGGTGAACAGCTCCTGGTAGTAGGCCTTGTCGGGGTGGGCGCGCATCTGCTTGAGGTCGTGGCCGGCACAGAAGGCGCGTCCCTCGGCGGCGATCACCACGCAGCGCACGCGGCCGTCATTGGCCAGCCGGCCGAGCTCCTCCTTCAGGGCCACCAGCATCTCCTCGGAGAGGGCATTGAAGCTTGCCGGTCGGCTGAGGGTCAGGGTGGCCACGCCGCCGTTGTCGCGGCGCAGCAGGGGCGGAGTCGAGTCGCTCATGAAAGTCTCCCGATGGTTGTTGATGCCGTGGCAGCCGTCATCAGACTAGCGCGCCTTGCCCCGCCCGCGCACTGCGACCATGGGTACCGGGTGCGTTGCCTTGCCCGCTAACGCAAACCGCCGCGTCGAGGGGACGCGGCGGCGGGGCTAGCGAGCGGGGGCTGGCGAGCGCGGTCAGGCGTCCTGGCCGGTCTGTGAGTAGAGCACCCGCACCTTTAGGGTGTGCTCCACCTGGCGCAGGGCGTCCAGTGCCTGGGGGCCGTAGGCCTTGTCGACGTCGATCACGACATAGCCGACCTTCTCGTTGGTCTGCAGGTACTGGCCGGCGATGTTGATGTCGTTCTCGGAGAGCACTCGGTTGATCTCGGAGAGCACGCCCGGCACGTTGTCGTGAATGTGCAGCAGGCGGTGCTTGTCCGGGTGGGCCGGCAGCGCCACTTCGGGGAAGTTGACCGAGGTGACGGTGGTGCCGTTGTCGGAGTAGGTGATCAGCTTCTCGGAGACCTCGATGCCGATGTTCTCCTGGGCCTCGAGGGTGGAGCCGCCCACGTGCGGGGTGAGGATCACATTGTCCAGGCCGCGCAGCGGGCTGACGAACTCCTCGTTGTTGCCCTTGGGCTCCACCGGGAAGACGTCTACGGCGGCGCCGTTGAGCCTGCCGGCCTGGATCGCCTCGGCCAGCGCCTCGATCACCACCACGGTGCCGCGGGAGGCGTTGATCATGATGGCACCTTGCTTCATGCGGGCGATCTGTTCGGCGCCGATCATCCACTTGGTGGAGGGCAGTTCAGGCACGTGCAGGCTGACCACGTCGGCACGGCCCAGCAGCTCGTCGAGGCTGGCCACCTGACGGGCGTTGCCCATGCCCAGCTTGGCCACCACGTCATAGTAGATGACGTCGAAGCCTAGCGACTCGGCCAACACCGAAAGCTGTGAGCCGATGCTGCCGTAGCCGACGATGCCCAGGGTCTTGCCGCGAGCTTCGTGGGAGTTCCTGGCGCTCTTCTGCCAGCCGCCGCGGTGGGCCAGGGCGTTCTTCTCGGGGATGCCGCGCAGCAGCATGATCGCCTCGGCCAGCACCAGCTCGGCGACCGAACGAGTGTTGGAGTACGGGGCATTGAAGACCGGGATGCCGCGTACCAGCGCCGCATTGAGATCGACCTGGTTGGTGCCGATGCAGAAGCAACCCACGGCCACCAGCTTCTCGGCGGCGGCGAAGACTCGCTCGTTGAGCTGGGTGCGAGAGCGAATGCCGATGAAGTGCACGTCGCGGATCTTCTCGATCAGCGACGCCTCGTCCAGCGAGGTGGGCAGGTGCTCGATGTTCGAGTACCCGGCGTTGCGCAGATTGTCCACCGCGCTCTGGTGGACCCCCTCGAGTAGCAGGACCTTGATCTTGCTCTTTTCCAGGGACGTCTTGGCCATGGTCGAATCAACCTCTTCCGGCGCGAGCCGCATGCAGTGTCAGGTAGGGTGAAGAGGCCACATCCTAGCACAGGCCGGCTATGAGCCAGGATGAAAATGCTGCGGTGCCATGATGAACGCCGTGCAAGTCAAGGGCCCCGGTGCCGGGGCAGACGACCCCCGGGGGAGAGTGTGTATACTGTTGCCTTTCGAGATGCCGGATCAGGCGCAAGCGGGGCGAGGAGAGCAATGGCGGAGCGCAGGCAGCGGCCCGATGGCCAGCAGAGCGAAGAGGCGGAAGCGATCGACTTCGCGACCACCGTCGATCGCCTCGAGCGGCTCGTGGAGCGGCTGGAGTCCGGTGAGCTGTCGCTGGAGGCCTCCCTTGCCGCCTTCGAAGAGGGCATTCGCCTGACCCGCGACGCCCAGCGCCGCCTCGACGAGGCCGAGCTCAGGGTGCGAACCCTGACCGAGGATGCCGAGGGCGGCATGGCCCTGGCGCCCTTCGCGACGCCCGTGGAGGACGATAATGAACGCTGAGACACTGGTGGCCGGCCTGGCCGTGGACCGTGCCCGGGTGGATGCCCGGCTGGAGGCTCTGTTCGGCGATGATAGAGGCGCCGTGGTGCCACGGTTGGATGCCGCCATGCGCCACGGCGTGCTGGTGGGTGGCAAGCGGCTGCGCCCGATGTTGGTCTATGCCGCTGGGCGTTCCCTGGGGGCCGAGGAGGCTGCCCTGGATGCCCCGGCCATGGCCATCGAGCTGGTGCATGCCTACTCGCTGGTCCACGATGACCTGCCGGCCATGGACGACGACGACCTGCGCCGCGGCCAGCCCACGGTGCATCGCGCCTACGACGAGGCCACGGCGATCCTGGCCGGTGACGCTCTGCAGGCGCTGGCCTTTGAGGTGCTGGCCCGGGCCGGCCATCCGCGTCTGCCGTCGATGATTCGCACCCTGGCCGAGGCCGCCGGTCGCGACGGCATGGTGGCGGGCCAGGCGCTGGATCTGGCCGCCGTGGGCGGTCACCCCGACGCCAGCGCGCTGGCCACCATGCATGGCCACAAGACCGGTGCGCTGATTCGCGCCGCGGTGCGCCTTGGCGGGCTGGCTGCCGTGGCCGACGGCGACCCGCGACTGGCCGCCCTGGACGACTACGCCCGGGCCATCGGCCTGGCCTTCCAGATCCACGACGATGTGCTCGACGTGACCGGCGACACCGCTACCCTGGGCAAGGCCTCCGGGGCGGACGCCGCCCGCGACAAGCCCACCTACCCGAGCCTGCTGGGCCTTGCGCGCGCTCGCGCCCGCGCCGGCGAGCTGGTGGAGGAGGCCGTGGCTGCCCTCGCCCCGCTGGGCGAAGGCGCCACCCCCCTGAAGGCCCTGGCCCGCTACATGATCGAGCGTGACCACTGACACGACAGATGAGCCCATGAAGCTGTTCGACGAGATTCCCGCCGAGCGCCCGGCCACGCCGCTGCTCGACACCCTGGATACCCCGGCCGCGCTGCGCGCCATGTCCACCGCGCAGCTGGCGCAGGTGGCCGACGAGCTGCGCGCCTACCTGCTCTACAGCGTGGGGGTCTCCGGGGGACACTTCGGTGCTGGCCTCGGCGTCGTAGAGCTCACCGTGGCCCTTCACCAGGCACTGGAGACCCCCCATGATCGCCTGGTATGGGACGTGGGCCACCAGGCCTATCCCCACAAGATTCTCACCGGGCGCCGCGAGGCGATGACGAGCATCCGCCATTATGGCGGCCTGGCGGCCTTCCCGCGGCGTGCCGAGTCGGAATACGACACCTTCGGCGTGGGCCACTCCAGCACCTCGATCTCGGCGGCGCTGGGCATGGCGCTGGCTTCCCGCGCCAGGGGCGAGGCGCGGCGCACCTGCGCGGTGATCGGCGACGGCGCCCTCACCGCGGGCATGGCCTTCGAGGCCCTGGCCCACGCCGGTCATGTGGACGCCAACCTGCTGGTGGTGCTCAACGACAACGAGATGTCGATCTCCGAGAACGTCGGCGGTATCGCCAGCTATCTGGCGCGGATCCTCTCCAGCACGCCCTACATCACCATGCGCGAGGGCGGCAAGAAGGTGCTTTCTCACCTGCCCGGGGCGCTGGAACTGGCTCGGCGCACCGAGGAGCACATGAAGGGCATGGTCAGCCCGGCCACGCTCTTCGAGGAGATGGGCTTCAACTACATCGGCCCCATCGACGGCCACGACCTGCCGCTGCTGGTGCAGACCCTGCGCAACATGCGCGACCTCGACGGGCCCCAGTTCCTTCACGTCAAGACCCGCAAGGGGCGCGGCTTCCTGCCCGCCGAGGCCGACCCCATCGGCTACCACGCCATCACCAAGCTGGAGAAGAGCGACCCGGAAAAGAGTGGCGAGACCCTGCCTCCCCTCAAGCCGAGCGCGCCGGTGAAAAGGAAGCCGCGTAAATTTTGCAACGTGTTCGGTGACTGGCTGTGCGACATGGCTGCCGCCGATGCGCGACTCATCGGCATCACCCCGGCCATGCGCGAGGGCTCCGACCTGATCCGCTTCTCCCGGGAATACCCCGAGCGCTATTTCGACGTGGCCATCGCCGAGCAGCACGCGGTGACCCTGGCCGCTGGCATGGCCTGCGAGGGCATGAAGCCGGTGGTGGCGATCTACTCCACCTTCCTGCAGCGCGGCTACGACCAGCTGATCCACGACGTGGCGGTGCAGGCGCTCGACGTCACCTTCGCCATCGACCGCGCCGGCCTGGTGGGCGAGGATGGCCCCACCCACCACGGCAGCCTGGATCTCTCCTACCTGCGCTGCGTGCCCGGCCTGGTGGTGCTGGCGCCCGCCGACGAGGCCGAGTGCCGCGCGATGCTCAGCGCCGCCTATCACCATCCCGGCCCCGCCGCGGTGCGCTACCCGCGCGGCACCGGCCCCGGGATGGCGATCCCTGCGCACCTCGAGCCGCTGCCCATCGGCCAGGCCGAGGTGCGTCGCCAGAGTGGCGCCGAGGCCGGCGCACGCATCGCCCTGCTGGCCTTCGGCAGCCTCAATACACCGGCCGTGGAGGTGGCCGGGCGGCTGGATGCCACGCACCTCAACATGCGTTCGGTGAAGCCGCTGGATCGCGAGGCGTTGCTGGCCGCCGCGGGTGACCACGACCTGCTGGTGACCCTGGAGGAGAACGTGGTGGCCGGCGGCGCCGGCAGCGCGGTCAACGAGCTGCTGGCCGCCGAGGGCGTTCAGGCGGCGGTGCTCAACCTGGGCCTGCCCGACGCCTTCATCGAGCACGGCAAGCCCGCCGAGCTGCTCGCCGAGTGCGGCCTGGACGCCGAGGGGATCGAGGCGGCGATCCGCGCCCGGCTGCCCTGACACGACACGTTTCTGACGAGGTTGCGATGCTGTTCCTGATACTGATCGGTGCCCTGCTGGGGGTGGCCATCGCCGGCCCCATCGGCCTGCTGGTGGGTGGCGCCCTGGGCTACTGGCTGGGCCGGCGCCTGCGTCATCGCCTGCTGAACAAGCTGGTCGGCGTCCAGTCACAGTTCCTGGAGTCGACCTTCGCCGTCATGGGGTGCCTGTGCAAGGCCGATGGCCGGGTCACCGAGGACGAACTGGAAGCCTCCCGGCAGCTGTGGGAACGGCTGCGGCTCAGCGAGGCCCAGCGCGCCCAAGCCCGCGCTGACTTTACCCGCGGCAAGGCCCCCGGCTTTGACCTGGACGCCGAGCTGGCCAAGGTTCACCGCATTGCAGCACGCCAGCCCGCGCTGCGTCAGGTCTTCCTGCAGGTGCAGCTGGCTGCGGTCGCCGCCGATGGCCAGCTGCACCCCGCCGAGCACGAGATGCTGATGCGGGTGGTGCGGGGCCTGGGCTGCAGCGAGGCCGAGATTGCCCAGATCGAGGCCATGCTGCGCGGTGGCCCCCGAGGGGCGGGCGAACAGGGCCCGTCGCTGGAGGATGCCTACCGGGTGCTGGGCGTCGACCAGGACGCCAGCGACGCCGAGATCAAGACGGCCTACCGCCGCCTGATGAGCGAGAACCATCCCGACAAGCTCGCCGCCAAGGGGCTGCCAGAGAGCATGCGTGAGGTCGCCAAGGAGCGCACCAGCGAGATCGGCAGTGCCTACGAGCGCATCCGCACGGCCCGCGCCGCCTGACGCGGGTCGGCGCCTCCTCCCCGCCTCCTCCCGTTCTCTGAGGGTCGCCTGTACCCTGGAAGAGTTGGGACTGGACTACGCCTGCCACCACGTGGGTCTGGCGACCGGCGAGGGCCGGGAAGGCGCCCATCCCGACGGCAAGGTGCCGTTCTGGTGGATGGCGACCTGACGCTGTTCGGGTCGGCGTGAGGCGCGCTCAGGCCACGAAGGGCAGCACGGCGGTATAGACCGCGAAGTAGTGGAAGACGCTGCCGCCCAGCACGAACAGGTGCCAGATGACGTGATTGAAGGGAATGGCGCGGATGGCGTAGAAGATCACGCCCAGGGTATAGGTGAGGCCGCCGGCGACCAGCAGGAGGAGGCCGGCGGACGGCAGTCGCTCGGTCATCTCGCTGCCGGCAAACAGGATCAGCCAGCCCATCAGCAGGTAGATGCCGACACGCAGCGCCGCGAAGCGGTGCGGCCAGAGCAGCTTGCAGGCGATGCCGCCCAGCGCCAGGGTCCAGACCACGGCGAACAATGTCCAGCCGGTGGGGCCGCGCAAGTTGACCAGCAGAAAGGGCGTGTAGGTGCCGGCGATCAGCAGGTAGATGGCGCAGTGGTCCAGCAGCTGGAACCGCCGCTTGAGGCGCGGATGGCGGACGCCGTGGTAGAGCGTCGAGGCGGTGTAGAGCAGCACCAGGCTGGTACCGTAGAGGCCGATGCCGGCGAGCTTCCAGGGGTCGACATGGGTGGACAGGCTGGCCAGGACCAGCAGCACCGTGGCCCCGGCCAGGCTCAGTACCGCGCCGATCCCGTGGCTGATGCTGTGCAGCCACTCCTCGGCGACGCTGAAGGGGGTATCCGGTTCGTGGGATGGGCGGTTCATCGGGTCTCCTCCCCGGTCAGGGATCGCGCCGATGGCGGGAAGGGCTCCCGTCCTCAGGGCTTGCGTTCGATGTCCACGTCGCTGGCCTGGGTGAAGTCGCCCAGCGCCATCATGTGGCCGAGCTTGCCGGCCTTGGTGGACAGGTAGTGCTCGTTGTGCGGGTTCAGGCCGGTGGTCAGGGGGACCCGTTCCACGACGCGCACGCCGGCATTGGTCAGGGCCTCGACCTTGCGCGGGTTGTTGGTCATCAGTCTAAGCGATGCCACGCCCAGGTGCTCGAGCATCGGCACGCAGAGATCGTAGCGGCGCAGGTCGGCGCCGAAGCCGAGCTGCTCGTTGGCCTCCACGGTGTCGGCGCCCTGATCCTGCAGGTGGTAGGCGCGGATCTTGTTGAGCAGGCCGATGCCACGCCCTTCCTGGCGCAGGTAGAGCAGCACTCCGCGGCCCTCGTCGGCGATGCGCTTGAGTGCCTCCTGGAGCTGGTAGCCGCAGTCGCAGCGCATGGAGAACAGCGCGTCGCCGGTCAGGCACTCGGAATGGACCCGTCCCAGCACCGGCTCGCCGTCTGCCAGGTCGCCCAGGGTCAGGGCAATATGGTCCTTGCCGGTGGCCTCGTCTTCGAAGCCATGCATGGTGAAGGTGGCCCAGGGGGTGGGCAGCCGGGAGGCGGCGATGAAGCGAATCGTCACGGGGTACCTCGGTGTCAGGCCCTTCTTTGTACACGGCAGGGCGGTGCCGGCGGGTGGGGGGCCATTCTAGCAGGAAGCCGGGCGCGGCTCACGACCGCAGCCCCTCGCGCGCCAATCGGGTACAATATGGTCCACATTTCCCGTGGATGACCGCCTGCATGGAACTCAAGAACGATCGCTTTCTGCGCGCCCTGGCGCGTCAGCCTGTGGACCGCACCCCGGTGTGGATGATGCGCCAGGCCGGCCGCTACCTGCCGGAGTACCGCGCTACCCGCGCCGAGGCCGGCGACTTCATGAGCCTGTGTCGCAATCAGGATCTGGCCTGCGAGGTTACCCTGCAGCCCCTGGAGCGCTATCCGCTGGATGCGGCAATCCTGTTCTCGGATATCCTCACCATCCCCGACGCCATGGGCCTGGGCCTCTATTTCGAGACCGGCGAGGGACCCAAGTTCCGCAAGCCGGTGCGCAGCGCAGAGGACGTGGCGGCGCTGGCTGCGCCCGACGCCGAGCGCGACCTGGACTACGTGATGCGCGCGGTCTCCACCATCCGCCGCGAGCTGAATGGCCGTGTGCCGCTGATCGGCTTCTCCGGCAGCCCCTGGACGCTAGCCACCTACATGGTGGAGGGCAGCTCCAGCAAGGACTTCCGCCACGTCAAGACCATGCTCTACGACACGCCCAGCGTGATGCATGACCTGCTCGACACCCTGGCCACGGCGGTCACCGAGTACCTCAACGCCCAGATCCGCGCCGGCGCCCAGGCCGTACAGATCTTCGACACCTGGGGCGGCGCGCTCTCCACCCCGGCCTACCTGGAGTTCTCGCTGCGCTACATGGAGCAGATCGTCGCCGGCCTGATCCGCGAGCATGAGGGCCGCCGCGTGCCGGTGATCCTGTTCACCAAGAATGGCGGTCAGTGGCTCGAGGATATCGCCCTGGCGGGCGCCGACGCCGTGGGCCTCGACTGGTCCACCGAGCTGTCCGGCGCCCGTGCCCGAATCGGCCACAAGGTGGCCCTGCAGGGCAACCTCGACCCCAACGTGCTGTTCGCCCGCCCCGCGGCCATCCGCGCCGAGGTGGCGCGCATCCTCGACAGCTACGGCCAGGGCCCCGGCCACGTGTTCAACCTGGGCCACGGCATCAGCCAGTTCACCAACCCGGACAACGTCACCGCCTTCATGGAGGCCCTGCACGAGCTGAGCCCCGCCTACCACCGCCAGATCCAGCATGGCTGAGTGGTACGGGTACGACTGGCTCCAACGCCTGCACGACCGGCGCTGCCTGTGGGCGGCGCTGGCCGTCGCGGGCGCGCTGGCCATCGCCCTGGGCAGCCTCACTCCGGGCAGTCAGATGCCCTCCAGCCTGCCCTGGGACAAGGCCAACCACTTCGTCGGCTATGTTGGCCTCGCCGGGCTGATCGGCCTGGCCGGGGTGCGCCTGCCACTCGCCTTCCTGATGGCTGTGCTCTTCGGCATCACCATCGAATATGCCCAGGTCCCGGTGCCGGGCCGCAGCGGCGGCGACTGGTGGGACATCCTCGCCAACAGCCTCGGCGCCGGTTTCGCCGTAACGTTGCTTCACCTGCTGCGTCGAGGGCCGCTCCGGCGTCCCTGATCCAGTGAACGACCTGGTGGGTGTACACAGCTAGCGCTCGGGTTCCCGGGACACGCCCTCGCCGAGATCCAGCGAGGGCTCCCGGGCGCGCAGCCGCTCGGCCGGCCGGCGCACCCGAGCTGTGCCGACCGTGCTGTCGTCGGGGTCCATCGCCCGGGCGTCGCTGGTCCAGGCGGCATTCGGGTCATGGACTGCGGGGCGGCGTTCCCAGGAGCGGGTGATCACCGGCCCGGCGCCCAGGTTACTGGCCAGGTGGTGGGGCAGCAGCAACAGCTCGGCGACCAGCCGCAGGGCCACCGCGGCCAGCAGCCACAGGCCCCCGCCGAGGGCCAGCGGTGGCCAGGCCTCGGCCCAGCCCTGTGGCGCAAGCCAGGGGGTGCGGGGTGCCAGCCACAGGACGGCGCCAGCCGCAAGGCCGAGCTGCAGCAGCAGGTGACAGAAGAGCAGGGTGCCGCGGGACAGCGGGCGGCGGGGAAACAGGAACTGTTGCATCGGGGTCCTCCCGGTGGCACATCGTGGCGATGAGGCGCGCCGACATCCCTGCCGGCTCAGTCAGGATGCTACCCCAGATGGTGCTCGGCTGCAGCCATGGTGACCATCAACCCGAGCGTCACGAGAGCATCACGAAAGCGGTGTGATGCTGGCCGGGGGCAGCGGCTCGCGGTTGCGATGAGCGCTCAGCGGGCGCCCCTCCAGGGCGGTGAGCAGAATCTGCAGCGGATCGCCGTGGCTCACCAGCAGGATGGTTTCCCCATGGGTCTCGACTTCCAGGGCCGCGATCACGGCAAGCATGCGATCTGCCACGCTGGTAACGCTTTCCACGCCGAAGGCCTGATGCCGAGGGTCGTCGGCGTCCAGGGTCCAGACGTCTGCGTAGCAGCCATCCGACAGGCCTTCGAGTTCGCCGAAACTGCGCTCGCGAAGCCCGGCATGAGGGCTCAGCGGAAGGCCGAAGTGCCGGCCGACCCACTCGGCCGTCTCGGCGGTGCGGCGGAAATCGGAGTGCAGCAGGCGATCGGGTAGCGGCCAGCGCCAGTCAGCCAGCAAGCCTTCCAGCTGGGCATGGCCCTGGCGCGAAAGCCCGAAGCCTGACAGGCCCCGCTCCGGGCGACTGATGATAAGGCCGCTGGCGTTGGCCTCACTGTGCCCGTGGCGCATCAGCAGATAGCGGTTACGGCGGGGTTGCCGAGCGTTGAGGGGAGGAGTCGACATGCGGTGACCGGTTCGATGGAGAACTCCGGATGCTACCCCAGATCAAGCGCCTGTGCAGTTCCTCCCGCAGCACGGTTCTGGCAGGTTGACCAGCCCCGGGTCGCTTGCCAATGTTGAGGGAGTAGTGCGGCCGGGGCTTGTGGCCCCGGTATCGGAAGAACCTGCATCTAGGAGTGGCTATGACGACGTATATCGTGGTGGCAGACGCAGCACGGGCGCGGATCTTCACCCGCGACGCGCTCAAGCTGGTCGAGCAGGAGAGCCTGGTGCATGCGGCCAGCCGGCTGCATGAGGGCGATCTGGTGACCGACCGCGGCGCCGATGTGCATGAGTCGACCTCGAACTCGGCCCGCTCCTCCGGCGGCGAGAATACCGCCCGTACACATGAGGAGACGATCTTTGCCAAGGAGGTGGCCGAGCGCATCTACCGGGCTCGGGTCGACAACACCCTGCAGAAGCTGATCCTGGTGGCGCCGCCGCGCTTCCTGGGTCAGCTGCGCGAGAAGCTCGACGGCCCCACGACCAAGTTGGTCATCCACTCCCTGGCCAAGGACCTCTCCAAGTCCACCCTCGAGGATATCCAGGAGGCGGTCAGCGATATGCGCTGACGCCATCCCCGTCATTCGCAGCGACAGGGTCGGGCAGAGGTGCCGGGCTCTGTCGTTCGGCCCTTAGGGCACCGGTGGCAGGGTAATCTGGTCGCTGCGGGTGATGCCCGCGGTCATCTGTCGGCACAGCTTGAGGAACTCGCGCATGCCGGTGGCCAGGTACTTGTGGCGGTGCCAGATGAAGGCGAACTGGCGGCTCAGGTCGAGCTCCGGCGTGGGAATCGGTACCAGGCTGCCACGCCGAAAGGCATCGCGCAGCGCCAGCTTCGATACGCAGCCGATACCCAGCCCCGACTCCACGGCGCGCTTGATGCCCTCGGTGTGCTCGAGTTCCAGCAGCACGTTGAAGCGGCCGCGGCGATGGCGAGCCGCCTGCTCCAGGGTCAGGCGGGTGCCCGAGCCCTGCTCGCGCATGATCCAGGCCTCGCGCAGCAGCCGCTCCAGTTCCACCGGGCCGCCGCCCGCGAGGGGGTGACGCGGTGAGCAGAACACCGACAGATCGTCCTCCACCCAGGGCTGGGTGATGACGTCCTCCGCCTCGCAGTGCCCCTCGATCAGCCCCAGGTCCAGCTCATGGTGGCGCACGCCCTCGATGATGGCGCGGGTGTTGCGCACCGCCAGTCGCACCCGGCTGCCGGGGAAGCGCTGCATGAAGTCGCCGATCAGGAGGGTGGCCAGGTAGTTGCCGATGGTCAGAGTGGCGCCCACATCCAGGGTGCCGATGCCCTGACGGCCGCGCAGCAGCTCCTCCACTTCCTCGGCGCGGTCGAGCAGGGCCACCGCCTTGGGGAGCAACTGGAAGCCCAGGGCGTTGAGCTTCAGGCGCTTGCCGATGCGATCCAGCAGTTGGCAGTCGAACTGGCGCTCCAGCTCGGCCAGGGCCGTGCTTGCCGCAGACTGGGAGAGCGCCAGGACCCGGGCCGCTCGGGAAACGCTCTCGTGTTGGGCTACGGCGACGAAGACCTCCAGCTGACGCAGGGTGAAACGCATGGCGAAAGGCTCCCATGATCTATATCAATAAAATAGATAAGCGTTATCCATACAATCCATTTAACAGATAACGCTCTTTCCCTTAGAATTCAATGCAAATATTATCCATTCATCTATTTCTTTTTGGAATATAAAGTCCTTCGGGAATACAAGGAGCCGGCATGAGTAAGTTTGCCCTGGAAGAAGTGCTCAGCGTCCACCACTGGAACGACACCCTGTTCAGCTTCCGTACCACCCGCGAGCGCAGCCTGCGCTTCAAGAACGGTCAGTTCGTGATGATCGGCCTGGAGGTGGCCGGCAAACCGCTGATGCGCGCCTATTCCATCGCCAGTCCCAACTACGAGGACCACCTCGAGTTCTTCAGCATCAAGGTGCCGGATGGCCCGCTGACCTCGCGGCTGCAGCACCTCAAGGTGGGCGACCAGATCATGGTCAGCCGTAAGCCCACCGGCACTCTGGTCACCGACGACCTGCTGCCGGGCCGCAACTTGTATTTCCTGTCGACGGGGACGGGGCTCGCGCCCTTCATGAGCCTGATCCAGGATCCGGAAGTCTTCGAGCGCTTCGAGAAAGTGGTGCTGGTGCACGGCGTCCGCAGCGTCAGCGAGCTGGCCTACGCCGACTTCATCCAGAACGAGCTACCGGCCCACGAGTACCTCGGCGAGGAGATTGCCGAGAAGCTGGTCTACTACCCCACGGTGACTCGCGAAGAGTTCCACACCATGGGGCGCCTCACCGACCATATTCGCACCGGCAAGCTCTTCGAGGACACCGGTCTGCCGCCCATGGATCCCAAGCAGGACCGCGCCATGATCTGCGGCAGCCCGGCCATGCTCGACGAGACCAGCGCGGTGCTCGATGACCTGGGCTTCAAGATCTCCCCGCGCATGGGCGAGCCCGGCGACTACGTGATCGAGCGGGCGTTTGTGGAGAAATAACCCGCCCGGCTTCGCCGGGGCTGGAGCTTGAAGAGCGGCGCTTCGCGCCTGGAAGCCTGAAGCTGGAAGAAAAACCGCCTCCGTGGCCTTGCCACGGAGGCGGTGCTATTTAGGCTGTCTTCCAGCTTCCAGCTTCCAGCTTCCAGCTTCCAGCTTCCAGCTGTCAGACGGCATCTTTCCCCGTCTCGCCGGTGCGGATGCGGATCACCTGCTCGAGCGGGGTGACGAAGATCTTGCCGTCGCCGATCTTCCCGGTGTTGGCGACGCTGGTGATGGCGTCGATCACCTTCTCGGCCATGTCGTCGTCAATGGCCACCTCCAGCTTCACCTTGGGCAGGAAGTCCACCACGTACTCGGCACCGCGGTAGAGCTCGGTGTGGCCCTTCTGACGGCCGAACCCTTTCACTTCGGTCACGGTGATCCCCTGGACGCCGATCTCGGAGAGGGACTCCCTCACGTCGTCGAGCTTGAAGGGCTTGATGATGGCGGTCACCAGTTTCATGGTCGGACTCCTCGTCTGTTCGGTGCGGTGGCCGGGCCACCCGCGTGCGCCTGATTGCTCTCTAGCATACACCGCGGCGGGCGGGATGAAAAAAGGCCCCCGAAGGGGCCAGGAGGAGCACGCCAGCTCACTCGGTGCACGCCGCCCTCATTTCTTGGCGACGCTGAACTCGGGGTAGGCCTCCATGCCGCACTCGGCCAGGTCGACGCCTTCGTATTCTTCTTCTTCGCTGACGCGGATGCCCATCACCGCCTTGAGGATCACCCAGACGAGCAGGCTGGCGCCGAAGACCCAGGCGAAGATGCCGACGATGCCGAGCAGCTGGGCGCCGAAGGTGGCGTCACCGTTGGTCAGCGGCACGGCCAGCAGGCCCCAGATGCCGACCACGCCGTGCACCGAGATGGCACCGACCGGGTCGTCGATCTTCAGCTTGTCCAGACTCACGATGGCGACCACCACGATGATGCCACCCACAGCACCGATCAGGGCGGCGCTCAGCGCGGAGGGGGCCAGCGGTTCGGCGGTAATGGCCACCAGGCCGGCCAGGGCGCCGTTGAGGGTCATGGTCAGATCGGCCTTGCGGAACCACAGCTTGGCCAGGATCAGGGCGGCGATCACGCCGCCGGCGGCCGCGGCATTGGTGTTGACCAGCACCTGGGCGACGTTGTTGGCGGAGTCGATGTCGGAGACCTTGAGCTCGGAGCCGCCGTTGAAGCCGAACCAGCCCATCCACAGGATCAGGGTGCCCAGGGTGGCCAGCGGCAGGTTGGCACCGGGGATAGCGTAGATGCTGCCGTCCTTGCCGTACTTGCCCTTGCGCGGGCCGAGGATCAGCACGCCGGCCAGGGCCGCAGCGGCGCCTGCCATGTGCACGATGCCGGAGCCGGCGAAGTCGGAGAAGCCGGCGGCGTCGAGCCAGCCGCCGCCCCAGGTCCAGAAGCCGGAGACCGGGTAGATGACGGCGGTCATCACCACGGCGAAGGCCAGGAAGGCCCACAGCTTCATGCGCTCGGCCACGGCCCCCGAGACGATGGACATGGCGGTGGCCACGAACACCACCTGGAAGAAGTAGTCGGCGCGCATGGAGTAGTAGGGAGCGTCATCGCCGCCGGCCAGCACCGCGTCAGCGCTGTTCTCGGCGCCCAGCAGGAAGCCCAGGTTGGGCAGGATGCCGCCTTCGGGGCTGGAGTACATGATGTAGTAGCCCACCAGCAGGTACATGGTGCAAGCGATGGCGAACAGGGACACGTTCTTGATGAGGATCTCGGCGGTATTCTTGGAGCGCACCAGGCCGGCCTCGAGCATCGAGAAGCCGGCGGCCATCCACATCACCAGGATACCGCAGATCAGGAAGTAGAAGGTATCGAGCGCGTAGCTCAGCTCTGTCAGTTCACTCATGGCAGTCTCTCCAGACAGTGGGCAATCAAACGGCGTCGGGACCGCGTTCACCGGTGCGGATGCGGATCACGTCCTCCAGTGGTGTCACGAAGACCTTGCCGTCGCCGATCTTGCCGCTGTTGGCGGCGCTGCAGATGGCATCCAATACGGTTTCCAGGCGACTGTCGTCCACGGCCACCTCCACCTTGACTTTGGGCAGGAAGTCGACGACGTACTCGGCGCCGCGGTAGAGCTCGGTGTGACCCTTCTGGCGGCCGAAGCCCTTGACCTCGGTGACGGTGATGCCCTGGACGCCGTTATCGGCCAGCGCCTCGCGGACGTCGTCGAGCTTGAATGGCTTGATGATGGCGGTGATGAGTTTCATCCCATGTCTCCCCGGTTGCGTTGGGTATCGGCCCGGCGGCCGCATGATCTGTCACTGCGCAAAACGTGCCATTTCCTGGTTAATGCCAGTAAAAACATGCTTTTGAAAAGGTGCTTCGGCCTTCCGTCCGGTGCCTTGCGGAAGGGGAGTGGGGCCGTTGCACCGTGCTGGTGCCTGGCCCTGGTGCAGGTGCGCCATCCTGGCGCATCGGTAGGACATGCGTTCGCGGCGAGCGATGCGTATCCTGTTATCGGCATTTCACTCGTTCAGGAGAGACCCATGGTGAGCCATGACCGTATCAGCCGACTGGCCCAGCAGATCGGCGAGCGCCTGCAGGGCGCGTCCCAGGCGCCGGAAGAGGTGCAGAAGGGCATTCAGCAGGTGGTTAAGGGCGCCTTCGACCGCCTGGAGCTGGTCTCCCGGGAGGACTTCGACATCCTGATGGACGTCCTGCAGCGTACCCGCGCCCGGGTGGAGGCACTGGAGACGCAGGTGGCGGCGCTGGAGACGCTGATCGAGGAGCGCACCGCTGAGGTGCCGGCAGTATCAGCCGCCGCCTCCGACGCCGCGACCCCCGAGGAGGACGCCGGCGGGGGCGAAGCTGGCCGCTGAGCCTCCCGGGCAGCCCGCTGTTCCCTGGGCTAGCCTTAGGGCAAGATTCCAGGCGAGGGAACGCCCATGACGCTGGCGATTGTCCATACCCGTGCGGGCCTCGGTCTCGAGGCCCCCGAGGTGCAGGTTGAGGTCCACCTGGCCAACGGCCTGCCGGGGATGACTCTGGTCGGCCTGCCCGAGACGGCCGTGAAGGAGAGTCGCGAGCGAGTGCGCAGCGCCCTGGTCAACGCCGGTTTCGACTACCCCTTGCGCCGCATCACCCTCAATCTGGCGCCCGCCGACCTGCCCAAGGAGGGCGGTCGCTTCGATTTGCCCATCGCCCTGGGGCTACTGCTGGCCTCCGGACAGCTTCCCCCCAATGCCCTGCAGGACACCGAGAGCGTCGGCGAATTGGCCCTGGACGGTGGCCTGCGCCCGATCTCTGGTGTGCTGCCCCTGGCCATGGCCACTCGTCGTGCCCTGCGCCGTCTGATCGTGCCCCGGGTCAACGCCGATGAGGCGGCGCTCGCGGGCGACCTCGAGGTGCTGCCCGCCGACCATCTCCTCGAGGTGGTCGCCCACCTGCTGGGGCAGTCGCCCATCGCTCCCCACCGCCTGTCGCGCCCGCCGGAGGCGTCGACATCGTTGCCCGACCTCGCCGAGGTGCGCGGCCAATATCAGGCGCGACGCGCCCTGGAGGTGGCTGCCGCTGGGTCACACAATCTGCTTTTTTCCGGGCCACCGGGCACCGGCAAGACCATGCTCGCCAGCCGCCTGCCGGGCATCCTGCCGCCGCTGACCGAGGAGGAGGCCCTGGAGGTGGCGGCGGTGCGCTCGGTCAGCGGCCTGCCGCTGGCCGCCGAGTGGGGGCGGCGGCCCTTTCGGGCGCCGCATCACACGGCCAGCGCCGTGGCCCTGGTCGGGGGTGGCTCGAAACCCCGCCCCGGGGAGATCTCGTTGGCCCATCGCGGGGTGCTGTTCCTGGACGAGCTGCCTGAGTTCTCGCGCCATGTGCTGGAGGTCATGCGTGAGCCCATGGAGTCGGGCCAGATCCATATCGCCCGGGCCAGCCATCAGCGCCGCTTCCCGGCCCGCTTCCAGCTGGTGGCGGCCATGAATCCCTGCCCCTGCGGTCACCTGGGCGACCCCCGTCAGGCCTGCCACTGCACCGCGGCCCAGATACAGCGCTACCAGGCTCGGCTATCCGGGCCTCTGCTCGACCGCATCGACCTGCAGGTGGAGGTGCCGGCACTGCCGCCGGAGCAGCTCACCGCGGCCATCACGGGGGAGTCCTCGGCGATCGTGCGAGGGCGCGTGGTGGCGGCCCGGGAGCGTCAGCTGGCGCGGGGTGCGCTCAATGCCCACCTGGCGGGACGGGAGCTGGAAGCGGCCTGCGATCTGTGCGTCGCCGATCGTGCCTGGCTGGCGCAGGTGCTGGAGCGCCTCAGGCTCTCGGCGCGGGCCTATCACCGGGTGCTGCGAGTGGCCCTGACCCTGGCCGATCTGGCGGGCGAACCGAAGCCGGCCCGGGAACAGCTGATCGAGGCAATCGGCTATCGCCAGCTGGATCGATTGCTCAAGGGGTAGGGAACCGGCTAGAGCGCCGAGGCATCCAGGGCACCCTGCAGGCTCTCCTCCCACATCACCGACTCGCCGTCCGGTCGTCGCAGCACCAGGGTCAGCCGGTAGGGGAGAAGCTCCCGGTCAGAGAGCCGCAGGCGGGGGCCGTCGGCCATCAGGCGGCTCTCCAGGCGCCATTGATTGGCGCCGCCCCCGGTACCCATGCTCTCGGTCCAGTCCAGCACCTGGGGGCCATCGCTCACCGCCAGCAGCGCCCGGGTCAGGCTCTCCCGAAAGCGCTCCTGGCCGATGCCGAGTTCGCCGTTGACCTCCGGGGCAGCCAGCAGCAGCACCAGGTCGGCGGGCGGTTGTGGCAGGGCGGGGGCCCCTATCACGCGGCTGGCGGCGCGTTCGCCCAGATTGAGCAGCGCCTGGCGCAGGGTCTCGGGACGGTCGGGAGCGGCGGCGCAGCCGGCCAGCAGCAGGGGGACAAGCAGCAGGGCCAGCGGAAAGGGGCGGCGAGCGTTCATGGGGTGTCGGTCTCCAGTCGGGAGGCGGTGGGCTCCAGGGAGTCGATGAAGCGGTCCAGGGTGTCGAAGAGCGACTGGCGAATCGGTTCCGCCTCGTTGACCAGGTGGTGGCGCGCCTCGGGGTGGCGGTGGATTTCGGCATTGGGGAACTTGCGTTCCAGCACGGCCAGGTTCCACTCCCAGTCTACCGTCAGGTCCTGTTCGCCCTGCAGGATCAGAGTCTTCACCGGATTGGGGGGCAGGGCGAGCAGCCGCGGCATCCAGCGGCGCATGGCGCTGACCCAGCCGATGGCGACGCGGTCGGACTGCAGCGGGTCGCCATCGCGCAGGAAATCGGCGAAGTCGGCGTCGGTGGAGTTGGCGCGGAACTTGCGCGGGATGGAGCGCACGAAGGGGCCCACCAGCAGGTGCAGCCAGCTGGACTGGTTCCAGCCCCAGGGGCGCACCAGCGGGGCCAGCAGGGCCAGGCCGGCCCAGTGGCCGTCGTCACCGCGGGTCAGCGCATCGGTGGCCAGGATCGCTGCCCCGGTGCTCTGGCCCACGCCGATCCAGGGGCGTGGGGCGAGGCCCTCCTCCTCCAGGTGCTGCTGAAGGGCATGCAGGCAACTCCCGTAGTCGTCGAAATCGTCGATGGAGGCGCGAGCTCCGCTGGAGAGCCCATGGCCGGGAAGGTCCCAGAGGACCACGCGCCAGCGGCGTTCCAGCAGACGCTCCAGCAGGTGGCGGTAGAGTCCCAGGTGGTCGAAGTAGCCGTGCACCACGAAGGCGGTGCCAACCGGCTCTGCGGGGCTCCATACCTGGGTCCAGAGGCGGAAGTCCCGGGCATCCACGTAGCCCACGTAGAGCCCTACATGCTCGGCGAGCAGGGGCGTCAGGCCGTAGTGGCCCAGGTAGCGTTCCAGGTGGTCGTCGCCGAGTTCCGCCTCGGCCGGTGTAACCAGCCGAACGGGACCCAGCGCCTGCAGTGGGGTGAAGTCGCTCATCGTATTCTCCGCGGCGCCCCACAATGCTAGCCCCAAGCGTGGGCCGGCACCATGTAAAGCGGGCGCCTGGCCCGCCCCTGCCTTATCTTTTGGTCTAGCTGCGTGCGATCCCCGCGCTTTTCGGGTTTACACGTGGAAGTATTTTCCACAAAATCGTGATCACGCAGTCATTTCACCCCTGTCCCGGCAGCCTGGCGTGCGACCCGCCGGCTGCCAAGCACGAGGAGATCCACCATGACCCAACGTGTTACTCGCCATCGCCTTCAGGTGGCCGCCGAGCTGGACCGCTTCATCAGCGAGCAGGCACTCCCGGGCACCGGCGTCGATGCCGAGGCGTTCTGGGCCGGCGTCGATGCCCTCTTTCATGATTTGACCCCGAGGAACCGCGAACTGCTCGCCGAACGCGACCGCCTGCAAGAGCAGCTCGACGCCTGGCATCGCGAAAACCCTGGCCCGGTGGGCGATATGCCCGCCTATCGTGCCTTCCTCAAGGAGATCGGCTATCTAGCCGATGCCCCCGCCAAGGTTGCTGTGACCACCACCAACGTCGACCGCGAGATCGCCGTCCAGGCCGGCCCCCAGCTGGTGGTGCCGGTCAACAATGCGCGCTATGCGCTGAATGCCGCCAACGCGCGCTGGGGCAGCCTCTACGACGCCCTCTACGGCACCGATGCCATCTCCGAGGCGGACGGCGCCGAGAAGGGATCCCGCTTCAACCCCAAGCGCGGCGAGAAGGTGATCGCCTACGCCCGCGGCGTGCTCGACCGTGCGGCCCCGCTGGCCACCGGCTCCCACCGCGATGCCGTCAAGTATGCCCTGCGTGACGGCCACCTGGTGGTGACCCTGGAAGGCGGCCGCGAGACCGGTCTCAAGGACCCCGGCAAGCTGGTGGGATACACCGGTGAGGCGGCCAACCCCGATTCGGTCCTGCTGGTCAATCACGGCCTGCACCTGGAGATCCAGATCGACCCGAGCCACCCGATCGGCAAGACCGACCCGGCCGGCGTCAAGGATGTCGTGGTCGAGGCGGCGCTGACCACCATCATGGACTGCGAGGACTCCGTGGCCGCGGTAGACGCCGAGGACAAGGTGGGCGTCTACGGCAACTGGCTGGGCTTGATGAAGGGCGACCTGGAAGAGCAGGTGGAGAAGGGCGACAAGTTCATCACTCGCCGCCTGCACGCCGACCGCGAGTTCACCACACCGGACGGCGGCACCCTGACCCTGCCGGGCCGCTCGCTGATGTTCGTGCGCAACGTCGGCCACCTGATGACCACCCCGGCGGTGCTCGATACCGAGGGTAACGAGCTTCCCGAGGGCATCCTCGACGGGATCGTCACCGGCCTGCTCGCCCTGCACGACCTCAGGAAGGGCGAGGGGGAGCCGCGCAACTCCCGCGAAGGCTCCGTGTACATCGTCAAGCCCAAGATGCACGGCCCGAAGGAAGTGGCCTTCTCCAGCGAACTCTTCGGCCGCGTCGAGGACCTGCTGGGCATGGGCCGCGACACCCTCAAGATGGGCATCATGGATGAGGAGCGTCGCACCACAGTGAACCTCAAGGCGTGTATCGCCGAAGCCGCCTCCCGCGTGGTGTTCATCAACACCGGCTTCCTCGACCGCACCGGCGACGAGATGCACACTGCCATGGAGGCGGGCCCGATGATCCGCAAGGGCGACATGAAGGGCGCCGCCTGGATCCAGGCCTACGAGAAGAACAACGTCCAGGTCGGCCTGGCCTGCGGTCTGCGTGGCCGCGCCCAGATCGGCAAGGGCATGTGGGCCATGCCGGACCTGATGGCCGCCATGCTGGAGCAGAAGATCGGCCACCCCAAGGCAGGCGCCAATACCGCCTGGGTGCCGTCGCCCACCGCCGCCACCCTGCATGCCCTGCACTACCACCAGGTGGATGTCACCGTCATCCAGCGCGAGTTGGAGGCCCAGGGCGAGCCTGCCCTTCTTGAAAAGCTCCTGGATGACCTACTGAGCGTGCCGGTGGCCGAGTCACCGCAGTGGAGCGACGAGGAGCTCCAGCAGGAGCTCGACAACAACTGCCAGGGCATCCTCGGCTACGTGGTGCGCTGGGTCGAGCACGGGGTGGGCTGCTCCAAGGTGCCGGACATCCACGACGTGGGCCTGATGGAAGACCGCGCCACCCTGCGCATCTCCAGCCAGCATATCGCCAACTGGCTGCACCACGGCGTGGTGGATGCCGCGCGGGTCCAGGAGACCCTGGAGCGCATGGCCAAGGTGGTCGACCAGCAGAACGCGGACGACCCCACCTATACGCCGATGAGCGCGAACTACGAGGATTCCAGCGCTTTCCAGGCCGCCAGCGACCTGATCTTCAAGGGCCGCGTGCAGCCCGCCGGCTACACAGAGCCGCTGCTGCACCACTGGCGCGCCGTGCACAAGGCGAAGTAAGACTGCAATGAAAGGCGTCGGGGATAGGTCCAGGAGGGGGGCACAGCCCCCCGTATATATAGGCCTGTCGCCGAAACAGCCTTGATTGACTTCTGCATTTTGCGTGTATGAGCTCGTAGCGCCCCGGGTACCTGCCCGGGGCGCTTTCGGTTATGTTGACGCAAGCGTCAATTCCCCCCATCCACTGCAAGGAACCCGCCGATGACCCTGATGACCGCCGCCACCATCGAGGACTTCCTCGACGAGGTATTCCCCCAGCGTATCGGGACCATCGAGGCCGTCGATCACATGCGCGCCACCATGAGTCTGGCCATCGACGACGACCACCTGCGCCCCGGTGCCAGTGTTTCAGGGCCCACCCTGATGGGGTTGGCCGATGTGTGCCTTTACGTGGCGATCCTCGCCCAGATCGGCCCCGAGCCCATGGCGGTCACCAGCGACCTGCACTGCCGTTTCCTGCGCCGCCCGCGGGGCGACCGCGACATCATCGCCACCGCCCGCATCCTCAAGCTGGGCCGGCGCCTGGCGGTGGGTGAGGTGCAGCTCTTCTCCGCGGGCAATGAGGAGCCGGTGGCGCTGGTGACCGCCACCTATGCCCTGCCGGACCCGGAGTGATCAGCCGCGGGGCGCCCTGATCACACAGAACGCCAGCGCCAGCCAGCCGGCGATCAAGAGCATCCCGCCGAAGGGGGTGATCATGCCCAGCCCGCCCAGGCCGGTCAGCGCCATGGCATAGAGCGAGCCCGAGAAGCACAGCATGCCCGCCGCCCACAGCCCCATGGTCAGCCGCTGCCCTGCCAGCGGCGTGGTGACACGCGAGGCCAGCACGGCCAGCAACGCCAGGGTGTGCCAGGCCTGGTAGCGCACCCCGGTCTCGAAGGCCGTCGCCAGGCGCGGGGCCAGCTGCCCCTCCAGAGCGTGGGCGCCGAAGGCCCCCGCCATCACCACCACAGCACCCGACAGCGCCGCCCCCAACCACCAGCCCTTATCCTGCATCTCGTTTTCCTCATGTGGCGTCATGGCCGCCACCGTACCCCGCCCGGTCGGACTCGGCTACAATGGTTCCCCGCGATTTCCACCCGCCAGGCGATTCGGCGGCGGGCCTGACAACGAGAGCAACGACAGCACAGAGAACGCCATGCAGATCCAGCTCAATGGCGAGGCGCGCACCCTGGCGCCCGGCCTCACGGTAGCCGCGCTGGTCGAGTCGCTGGGACTCACCGGCCGCCGCATCGCCGTGGAGGTGAACGAAGAGATCGTGCCCCGCAGCGAACATGCCGCCACCCCCCTGGTCGAGGGTGACCGGGTCGAGGTGGTGCACGCCATCGGCGGCGGTTGAACGCCGCCCGCGCCCCATAGCGAAGACAACCACAGAAGGCAGACTCGATGACAGACTTCTTTCAGGACCAGCCGCTGCGCATCGCCGGGCGCGAGTTCGTCTCCCGCCTGCTGGTCGGCACCGGCAAGTACAAGGACTTCGACGAGACCGGCGAGGCGATCGCCGCCTCCGGGGCCGAGGTGGTCACCTTCGCGGTACGGCGCACCAACCTGGGGCAGGAGCCCGGTGAGCCCAACCTGCTCGACGTGGTGTCCCCGGAGCGCTACACCCTGCTGCCCAACACCGCCGGCTGCTACACGGCGAAGGACGCGGTGCGTACCTGCAAGCTGGCCCGCGAGCTGCTCGACGGCCACAGCCTGGTCAAACTCGAGGTGCTGGGCGACGACTCGACCCTCTATCCCAACGTGGTAGAGACCCTGGCGGCCGCCGAGATCCTGCTTGCCGATGGCTTCGACGTCATGGTCTATACCAGCGACGACCCCATCGTCGCCCGCGAGCTGGAGCGCCTGGGCTGCTGCGCCATCATGCCGCTGGGCTCGCTGATCGGCTCAGGCCACGGCATCCAGAACCCCCACAACATCCGCCTGATCATCGAGCAGGCCGGTGTGCCGGTGCTGGTGGACGCGGGGATCGGCACTGCCTCCGACGCTGCCATGGCCATGGAGCTCGGCTGCGACGGCGTGCTGATGAACACCGCCATCGCCCATGCCCGCCAGCCGGTGCTGATGGCCAGCGCCATGAAGAAGGCCGTTGAGGCGGGCCGCGAAGCCTATCTGGCCGGCCGCATGCCGCGCCGCCAGAGCGCGGACCCCTCCTCCCCCTTTGCCGGCCGTATCAACGGCTGATTGTGCCAATCGAGAGCTGTAACGACCGATGAGTGATCAACCCCGCGACGATAACGCTACCACCGGGCCGGAAGGCCCGGAGGCCCCCCTGCACCGCCGCGGCATCAAGAGCTATGTCCTGCGCGCCGGCCGCATGACCCAGGCCCAGACCCGTGGCCTCGAGGAGATATGGCCGCGGCTGGGCCTGACCCTGGCCGAGGGCCGCCAGGACCTGGATACCCTGTTCGGGCGTGCCGCGCCGCGGGTGGTGGAGATCGGCTTCGGCATGGGTGCCTCGCTGATCGAGCAGGCCGAAACCCATCCCGACACCGACTTCATCGGCATCGAGGTGCACGCCCCGGGTGTGGGCAAGCTGCTCGACGAGGCCGATAAGCGCGGGCTGACCAATCTGCGCGTCTACCGTGAGGACGCCCTGGCAGTGATGGAGCGGTGCCTTCCCGAGGCCAGCCTCGACACTCTGCAGCTGTTCTTTCCCGACCCCTGGCCGAAGAAGAAGCACCACAAGCGGCGTATCGTTCAGCCGGCCTTCGTGGAACTGGTGCGAACCGGGCTCAAGGTCGGCGGCACCTTCCATCTGGCCACCGACTGGGAGGCCTATGCCGAGTGGATGGCCGAGGTGATGGACGCGGCCCCGGGCTATGCCAACACCGCGGCGCCCCAGACCGCTCCCTACGTGCCGCGGCCGGCGTTCCGCCCGCTGACCAAGTTCGAGGCCCGCGGCGAGAAGCTGGGCCATGGCGTCTGGGACCTGATCTACTGCCGCACGGACTGAGCGGGAGGGGCGAGCCCGAGCCGAAACCGCTCGAAGGTGGCGCCGGCCGCCTCCACTGCTCGGGCTTCCTCCCCTGCCGGACAGTAGCGTCCGGCGAAGTCCACGAACGCTGTCCAGTGTGCCGCCGCCTCCCCGACGGAGAAGAAGCGCAGGGGCACCTCCGCGCCCAGGGCCTGGCGGACCAGGCGGGCCAGGACCTCGCCGCCCAGCCGGGACCCTTCCAGCACATAGCGCTGTCCCACCAGTGTCGCCGGGGTGCGGGCGATGGGCGGGTCCGCCAGGGGGGATTCCGGGATCGGCATGCCGACATCGGCCAGGTCCTGGGCCAGAAGCGGCAGCCGGGAGGGGGGGAGAGTCTGGCGTGGTATGCCGAGGGCGTGGATGCCGGCCTCGATCGAGGCCTCCAGGTCGGCCAGAGGACGATAGAGGGCCTGGAGGGCGTGCGCATAGTCTCGCGGCGTGAGTCCGGCCGTGGTCAGGCGTTTCAGTTCCGGATGGTGATCCAGCCGACGGTGGTGGTGTCGGGTGCCTTCACGGAGCCGCTGGATCAAGGGGAGCGCTTGTTTCATGCGGTCATCCTCAGCCTGAAGGGAGAAGTCGAAGGAATGGTAGTGGGGGGAAGGGCCAGGCATACTGCCGGGTTACGCCGCCTAGCCATGGCTGGGTATTCTATCCCCCAGGGAGCTCTCGATGACCACGTCGGATGATCTGGCCCGTCTGCTGCAAGACTGTGAGCGGGAGCCTGTGCATGCGCCGGGCGGTATCCAGCCCCATGGTTGTCTGGTCTCCCTGTCGGGAGATCTGCGGTCAGTAGAGCTGGTCAGTGCCAATTTGTCGGACTATTTGGGGGTTGGCGCCGAGGAGGCGCTGGCCATGACGCCCCGGACGCTTCTGGGGGCCGGGGCGCTCGAGCGTATCCGCCATGCCTTGGAAGAAGCTTATCATCCTCGCGCCCTGGTCGTGCGTCGCCCGTCCCGGGGGCGCATGCGCTGCTTCCATGTCCTGCCCTATCGCAGCGAAGATCGAGTGGTGCTGGAATGGGAGCCGATCGCCATCCAGGAAGACCCATGGTTGCTGGCCGTGGTGACCGAGTGGCAGGCGATGCTGCCCCGTCTGGAGACGGCTGACGACCTCTTCCGAGCGCTGACCGAGCGGCTGCGTAAACTCTCCGGGCATGAGCGCGTGATGGTGTACAGGTTCGATGAGGCTTGGAACGGCAGCGTGATCGCCGAGAACCGCTCGGATGACATCGCGGGCCTCCTTCATCACCATTTCCCGGCCAGCGACATCCCCGCCCAGGTGAGGGCCCTCTACGACCACCAGCCGGTGCGAAGCTTCCCCGACGTGGCCGCCAGCCCGGTCCTGCTGCTGGCACCCGAGGAGCGCAAGGGGGGTAGCGAGCGGCTGACGCCGACAGGGCTGGACCTGTCTCCCGGATATCTCCGGGCGATCGCCCCCGTTCACCAGACCTATCTGGCCAACATGGGCGTCGCGGCTGCGCTTTCCCTGGCCATGCACGTGGAGGGTAAGCTATGGGGGCTGGTTACCTGTCATTCCCGCATGCCGATGCCGCTCTCACCCGCCCTGCGTGACACCATGAGGGCCATCGTACAGGACAGTGCGATCTGGCTGGGGCAGCTGCACAGCCGCGAGGAGGCTGCCCTGCTGGCGCGGATCGATGACAGCCGTGACCTGGCCAGTGGCGATGAGGGGCAACTCCCGAATCCGGCAGACGTGCTCGCACGCCATGGTGAGCAGTGGCTCTCGCTGTTCTCGGCCTGCGGTCTGGCTATGCTGTGGGACGGTGGCATCGCCCGGGTGGGGCGCCTGCCCGATGATGCCGCCCTCGGGGCGATGTGCCAGTGGCTGGCCCAGCATCATGGTACTCGCGGTAGCTGGCACTCCCAGGCACTCGGCGAGACCCCGCTGGCAGCGTGGTATGCCGAGCCCCTGTGTGGCCTGCTCGCCGTGCCGATCCCCATCGCCTTGCCTTCGTCCGGCTGGTTGTTGCTGTTTCGCGAGGAGTTGCGGAGCACCCGTGTCTGGGCAGGCCAGCCCGACAAGGCCGTGGATCTGTGTGCTGGCCGCTTGACGCCGCGCCGCTCCTTCGCCCAGTGGTATGAGGAGGTCCGCGGCTACAGCCAGGCCTGGCGGGTCCATGAAAGTCGGGCGGCGAGCCGCCTGGCCGAGGACCTGTCCATACTGGCCTCAGGGCATGCCATCAGCACCTTGAATGCCCAGCTTCAGCGACTGGCCTACAGCGATCATCTGACGGGCGTCTGGAACCGTTATCGGATCGAGCAGGCCATCGATGCCGAGCTGTGTGCCGCCGAGCGTTATACACGCCCCTGCTCGCTCCTGCTGTTCGATATCGACCACTTCAAGCACTTTAACGACACCCATGGCCACGCCGCGGGAGACAAGGTTCTGGTCGCCGTGACCCGGGCGGTGCAGGTGGAGCTCCGGGAGGCCGACAACATGGGGCGCTGGGGTGGTGAGGAGTTCATCGTTCTGGCGACCAGCACCGACCAGGACGGCGCTCGGGTCCTGGCCGAGCGACTGCGGCGCCGGGTCGCCGCCTTGTCGCTCGGAGAGCTGGGGGGAGTGACGATCAGCTTGGGAGTGACGGCCGCCCAGCCTGGCGATGATCGTCGGCGGCTGGTGGCGCGAGCCGATCAGGCGATGTATCGGGCCAAGGCAGCGGGACGCAATCGTATCGAGGTAGCTCAGGCCACCCGGGGCCATGAAATGTCGCAGTAAGAGGGCGCCGCCCAGCCTGCGATGAACAAAAAAAAGCCGCCCCGTTGGGGGCGGCGGCAAGACCGTGACTAGCAATGAGGAGGGAGAAACCATGGCAGGAGACTGGCGGGTCCTGCCTTGGCAGTGGCGGCTCATCAACGCCACTGGAAGAAAGAGTAATCATTCTCATTTCTGGCGTCAACAGTAATACGAACAATTTATATTCGTTCCTGTGTCAGCCCGCCAGGCGCAGCCACAGGGGCAAGGTGGCCATGGCCAGCAGGGTCTGGGCGGTGATCAGCGCCGCCATCATCTCGGCGTCGCCGCCCAGCTGGCGCGCCAGGATATAGGCCGAGGTGGCGGTGGGCAGGGCGGCGAACAGCAGCGCCACGTCGCGGCTCACCGGGTCGAGGCCCAGCGCCAGGGCGAGCGCCAGCACCAGCGCAGGCATCAGCCCCAGCTTGACGAGGTTGGTGGCCCAGACGCCCCGGTCGAGCCGCAGCAGTGCCTCGGGGCGCAGCGCCACGCCCACGGCCACCAGGCCCAGCGGCAGGGCGGCGCGGCCGAGCAGTTCCACCGTGTCCGCGCTCCAGCCCGGCAGGCCGATCCCGCTGACGTTCAGGCCGATGCCGATCAGACAGCCGAGGATCAAGGGATTGCGCGCCAGGGCCGAGAGGCTCTTGGCGAGGCTGCCGGTGCCGAGTGTTCCCGCGGCGATGAAGCTGGACACGCACAGCACGTTGACCACCGGTACCATCAGTGCCACGGCCACGGCGGCCACGGTGGCGCCTGGCGTGCCGTGCAGGGCAGCGGCCCCGGCGACGCCCACGTAGGTGTTGAAGCGCAGGGCCCCCTGAAAGGCCGACGTGAAGGCCGGCGGGTCGAGGCCCAGCCAACTGCGCAGCGCCCATAGCAGGGAGCCGAACAGGCCCATGGCGCCCAGCAGTGCAACGGCCAAGCGTGCCACCGGCACCTGGCTGACGTCGGCGGTGGCCAGGGTCGACACCAACATGGCGGGAAACAGCAGGAAGTAGATCAGCCGTTCCAGCTGGGGCCAGAAATCGCCGCCCGGTTGGCGCAGCCGGCCCAGCACGGCGCCCAGCAGGATAAGCAGGAACAGGGGCCCCAGCGCATTCGCCACTCCCGTCATCGTGGTCTCCTTGGTCGGGTTGCCCTGCGACATCCTTGCGCAGTCTGCCACAGGCGAATGCTGATAAGCTTACCGCGACATTCCCTCTCGTGAGCGCTTCACTCGTCAACATGCCGACTTCTGGTTCCACCGATCCGGTCATCTCGCGCCCCCCGCTGCTGCGGCTGCTGGTCCTCTTCACACTGGGGACCGTGGCCGTGGCGCTCTGGTACCTGACCAGCTACAGTCTTCGCGGTAGCGATGACGTGCGCTGGTTCCCGGAGGAGGTCGGCTGCGAGCCAAGCCAGGGTGTCTGCCAGGCGGCGCTGGGCGAGGATGGCAGCCTGATGCTGGACCTGGGCGCCGATGGCGAGATCCGTGCCCTGGAGATCCTGCCGATGACGGTCGCCCTGGAGGGCGTCGAGGCCGATTCGGTGGTGGTGGACTTCATCGGCCGCGACATGGACATGGGACTGCATCGCTATCCGCTGGCCCGGCAGGCCGATGGCACCTTTCGCGGTGAGGGGCAAGTTCCGATCTGCACCGAGACGCTGATGCCCTGGCGGGCCAGGGTGATCGTCACCAGCGGTGAACGCCGCCTGGGCAGTGGATTCAACTTCGAGGTGGAGAGAAGCCGACTATGAAACGACAGGGACTCTTGGCGAGTATCGCGCTGATTGTGCTGGTGCTGGTGCTGGCGGTGGGTGGCTATGGCTGGTTCCAGCAGCAGTTCGCGACAAGCGGCAACGGTCTGACTGGCGGGCCCATCGAGTTGCCTTCGACACGGGGCGACTTCTCCCTGGCCGAACTCGAGGAGGATCAGCTGGCGGTAGTCTTCTTTGGCTACACTTACTGCCCCGACGTCTGCCCCATGAGCCTGGCGGTGGTGCGCCGGGCGCTGGCCGAACTGGACGCCGCCGACCGCGATCGGGTGGTACCGCTGATGATATCGGTGGACCCGGAGCGCGACACCCTGGAGCGCCTGGCGGAGTACATCGGCTTCTTCGGCGACGCCTTCATCGGCGCGACCGGCAGCGAGGCCGAGCTCGAGGAGCTCGCCGAGCGCTACGGCGTGATCTGGCGGCGTGTCGAGACCCCGGAGTCGGCCATGGCCTACACCATCGACCACAGCTCGTCGCTCTACCTGGTGGATCGCGAAGGCACCATCCTGCGCCGGGTGCTCTACTCACCGGCGCCCCATGCGCTGCTCTCCGCCCTCGGCGACACCCTCTGACAGCGAGCCCCTTCGAGGGTCTCGCCCCCGCCTGCCGCTCCGGCCTCAGCGCGGGGGCATCGGTGCCTCCTGCAGGCGATCCAGCATGGCCATCAGCGCGCGGACCTGGGTGCCCTCGCGGGTATCGTGGAGCGGATTGAGCTGCCAGGTGCTCTCGGCGAAGCCCCACCAGTCCCAGCACCCCTGGGGGTTGGCCAGGCTGGTCTCGGCCTGGGGATAGAGGACGACCCGGTCGTGGGCAGCCGCCCACTCGTTGAGGCCGCTGTGGCGCACGAAGGTCTCACCGATCTGCTCCGCGCCCATGCCGCAGCCGTGCAGCGCGACGGTGAGGGCGCAGCCGCCCGCCTCGCACGCTTCCGGTACGAACAGATAGCCCTCCGAGTCGAGCCCCTTTACGGCGAAGTCGCCCTGATCGAAGTGCAGCAGGTCGCCGGCGAGGGTATCCGTCTCGGCGGGCTCGTCCGCGCCTGGCGGCATATCGTGAAGCCAGGCCATGGCCTCGCCGGCAAGGTCCTGGTCGCAGCCCAGCAGGTGGGTGCCGCCGCCCTGGTGGCAGTCGCCCAGCTCCGTGGCCGGGGGTGAAGTCGCACGGTGAACGATGGGCCAGCCATGACCGACACCGTCGCTCTGCACGAAGCGCAGCTGTGTCTCGGGCACCGCCAGCCAGCCGGCGAGCTGGTCGGCCAGGGCCGCACCCAGGGCCGGGGCGACGGTCTCGTCCGCGCCACCGTGCCAGACGAAGGCGCGCAGCCCGGACAGGGCCTCGGCGCTGCCCACGCGCTCATGCTCGCGGTAGTCGGCCAGGCGCTGCTCCAGCTCATTGAGAGCGGGCGGGCCGAGGCGAGTGGTCATGCACTGACCGAGGGCGCGGCGCAGGGCGCCCTGGGCGCAGGACCAGGGGCCGGCACCGAGCACGGCGAGCCCATGGAAGCGCTCGGGCCAGGCCACCGCCAGCTGGGTGGCCATGTAGCCGCCGGAGGAGACGCCGATCACGCTGGCGTCGGTCTTCTCCAGCCCCAGCCGAGGCAGGTCGGGAAGGCCCTCGGCGGCAGCCGGGGCAGCGACGAAAGCCGCCAGCACGAGGCTGGCGGCGGGAAGGATAGGTGAGGTCATGGGGCTCAGTCGTCGACCACGTCGAGCAGTTCGACGTGGAAGATCAGGGTCTCATGGGGGCCGATGGGGCCCTGGCCCTGGGCGCCGTAGGCCAGCTCGGCGGGGATCACGATTTCCCAGCTGTCGCCGACGCTCATCAGCTGAAGTGCCTCCTGCCAGCCGTCGATCACCTGGTCGACCCGGAAGCTTACCGGCTCGCCGCGCTCAAGGGAGCTGTCGAAGACGGTGCCGTCGATCAGGGTGCCCTCGTAGTGCACCTCGACGCTATCGTCGGGGCCAGGAGTGGCGCCGTCGCCGGACTCAAGCACCCGGTATTGCAGGCCGGATTCGGTGACCTCGACGCCCTCTGCCTCGGCGTTGGCGGCCAGGAAGGCCTCGCCCTCGGCGCGGTTGTTCTCGGCCCGCTGCTCGGCCTCGGCCTGGCGAGCGGTCATGGCCTCCTCCTGGAAGCGCATCAGCGTTTCGGCCATCTCCTCGTCGCTCATCGCCAGTTCGCCGCCGGCAAAGACATCGTGGATCGCCTGAGTGAAGGCGTCCACATCCAGGTCGTGCACATCCTGCTGGATGCTCTGGCCAAGGGTCACGCCGAGGCTATAGCCGAGGCGGCCCTCGTCGGTCTCCGGCGCGGCCAGCGCCAGGGGGGCGACGCCGAGCAGGGCGGTCAGGGAAGCGGTGGTCAGCAGTCTCTTCATGAACGGGCCTTGTGGTTAGGCGCGTAGCGCCATGGCAGGAGGGATTCGGCGCGGGCGCGCCATCGGGGCATGGAGACCATGGGACTCCGCGGGGGCGGGCCGGTTCCACACGGCGGTGATGGAGACCCGTCTCGGTCGCGGGCATCATACCATCTGGGTCAGACCACGAGTGTGGGGCAGTTCGCGGAGCCGGCCACGCGCTGGGCCACGCTGCCCAGCAGCAGGCTCTTGTCGCCGTTGGTCCCCTGGGAGCCGATCACGATCAGGTCGCATTCCCGCTTGCGAGCGAAGCGTACGATGATACGAGACGGGCGCCCGCCCTTGACGAAGGCGCGCAGCTTGTCGGCCGGCACGCCCATCTCGATCGCCTGGCTCTTGGCATGCACGGCGATCTCGGTGGCGTACTCCTTGAGGGCGTCGTCGGGGATCTCCAGCTTGTCCGGGCGCACCATGGAGAGCGAGGCCTCCAGCAGGCTGTGGTGCTTGAAGACGCACAGGATGTAGAGCTCGGCGCCGGTCAGCATCTGCAGGCCGGCGCCCTTCTGCAGGGCCTTCAGTGCCCCCTTGGAGCCGTCCACCGGGACCAGTATCCGATTGAACATGGCGTGTCTCCCTAGGGTTTATTGGATCTGGGATCAGTGGATCAGCGGAACGCCAGGTCGCGCAGGAACAGGGCGATCTGCGGGAACATGATGATCATCGCGGCGGCCAGCACCAGCATGAAGACGAAGGGTGGGGTACCGCGTATCACCTCCCAGTAGGGTCGCTTGAAGATGGCGATGGCGGTGAAGATGTCGCAGCCGAAGGGTGGCGTCGCCGAGCCTATGGCGACCTGCAGGGTGATCAGCACGCCCACCAGCACCGGATCGAGGCCCGAGGCGGCGATGGCCGGGGCGAAGATCGGCGTCAGCACCAGGATCACCACGATGGGGTCCACGAACATGCAGGCCACGAAGAAGGCGATGGAGATGGCGATCAGCACGCCTACCGGGCCGGCCTCATTGACGCCCACGGCAGCGAGTATCGTCTGAGGGATCTGGGCAAAGGAGATGATCCAGGAGAAGCCATTGCCTACCGCCACCAGGATGAATACCACCGCGGTGATCAGGCCGGTGGACTTGGCGATGGCGTAGATGTGGTGGAGCTTCAGCGAGCGGAACACCACGAACTCGAGGAGCACCGCATAGAGCACACAGGCAGCCGCTGCCTCGGTGGGGCTGAAGATGCCCCCGTAGATGCCGCCGACGATCAATACCGGGAAGCCCAGCGGCCAGAGGGCATCCTTGACCGACACGGCGCGCTGCTTCCAGGTCGCCCTCTCCTCGGTCGGCACCTTGTGGATGGTGGCGTAGAAGATGGAGTAGGCCGAGAACATGACCAGGATCATCAGCCCCGGGCCGATGCCGGCGATGAACAGTTCGCCGATGGAGGTACCGGAGATGACGCCGTAGATGATCATGCCGATGCTCGGCGGGATTAGGAAGGCGATGTCGCTGGAATTGATGATCAGCGCCAGGGTGAAGGGGTCCTTGTAGCCGGCCTTGAGCATGCGCGGGCGCAGCGGGGAGCCCACCGCTACGACGGTAGCCTGGGTGGAGCCCGAGACTGCGCCGAACAGGGTGCAGGAGGCGGCAGTGGAGACGGCCAGGCCGCCCTTGATGTGGCCGACGAAGGCCATGACCATATTGATCAGGCGGTTGGCGGACTGGCCGCGGGTCATGATGTCGGCGGCCAGGATGAACATGGGCACGGCGATCAGCGCCGTGGGCCGGATGCCCCCCATCATCTGCTGGATGAGGGTTTCCATCTGGCCGAATCCGCCGAAGGTCATGTAGAACCCGACGAAGGCCGCCGTGGCCAGGGGAATCATCATCGGGAACCCGAGTAGCAGGAGCACGATCATGATGGAGACGATAATGGTTGTCATGGGGTGTGCCTCGCTGGGATCAGACTTCCGTTTCCGTGTCCTTGTAGCCGTCCACCACGTGGGTCGAGAGGTAGACGTCGCGGGAGGTCATGTTCTTGATGGCAGTCAGCAGGTACTGAATGCCAGTGATGGCAAAGCCTATCGGTACCCACACATACATGATCCAGATCGGAATGCTCAGCGAGGGCAGCACGCGCCCGCGACCATAGAGGGTGGAGATGTAGCCGATCGAGTAGTAGCAGAGCACGAACATCACCAGGGCGGTGAACAGGCTGATAAAAACCATCATCCAGCGCCTTCCCCCGGTGGGCACGGCATCGTAGATGGCCGACATACGGATGTGGCGACCGTGACGGGCCGCATAGCCGATGCCGGCGAAGGTGATCATCACGATCAGGATGCGGTTGACCTCCTCGGAGAAGTGCAGGCTCTCGCCGAGGATGAAGCGGCTCAGCACGTTGGCGATGGTGTTGATGGCCATGAGGATCACCCCCATGGCCAGGATGACCGCCTCTGCCCGGCTGATCCAGGTGTCGATGGGCCCCAGCGGGCCGGGCAGAGTCGAGCGATAGTTCTTCTCGGCAATGTCGTCTTCGTTCATTTCCATGTCGGCGGGCTCCTGTCGATTCCCCACGCACGATTATCACTGTCGTTCTTCGAGAGTACGCCGTCAGGCTTCGTCATGCCGTCGAGGCTTCAACGCTGAGTGGCCGGGATAAACCCCAAGAGAGGGGCGCCGTGGCGGTGAAGGCAAAGGGGGCAGCCTCACGGCTACCCCCTTGCTTGCTGCGATGACGGTGACTCGGAGTAATCAGTCGTCGACCATCACGGCTTCGAGGTCGGCGTGGAACTGGTCGAGCAGCTCCTGACCACGCTCGCCGGTCATGTTGATGAACTCCTCTTCGACCTCCGGGGCACGGGCACGGAAGGCCTCGATCTGCTCTTCGGTGAGGCGGGTCACGGTAACCTCGTCGGAGGCCTCCTGGATCTTGGCCAGGGAGTCGTCGGCCAGGCCGGAGATATGATCGATGATGATCTCGTAGGCGTGATCGCTGGCGTCGCGCACCAGCTGCTGATCATCCTCGGAGAGGCCGTCGAAGAAGTTCTGGTTGGCCATCATGGCGGTGGTGAACCAGCCATGACCGGTGTAGACCAGGTTCGGAGAGACCTCATAGAGACCGCCGGATTCGATCCAGAAGATCGGGTTCTCCTGGCCCTGGAGGATGCCGGTCTGCAGGCCGCCGTAGACCTCGCCCCAGGGCAGCGGCGTCGGGCTGGCACCGAAGGCGCGGTAGGTGGCGGAGAGCAGCGGGTTGGTCATGATGCGGATGTTCTTGCCGCGTAGCTCTTCCGGGGTGGTGAAGGGCTCATCCAGGGTGACGATCATCTCGCCTTCGGGGTACATCTTGAGCAGCTCCAGGCCTTGCTCGGCGTAGAGCTCCGGGAACATCTCGTTGATGGCCACGCTGGTGTTGAAGAACTCGATGACCTGCTCTTCATCGGTGGGCAGCAAATAGGGAACGAAGAAGATCTGTGCTTCGGGAATCAACGCGCCGGTGAAGCCGGGTGACTGGTTGACGAACTGCAGGATGCCCGCCTGGGCCTGCTCCATGATGTCGTCGGACTCGCCCAGCTCACCGAAGCGATAGACCTGGACGGTATTGTCGGAGTTCTCCTCGATGTACTCCTTGAACGCCATGGCGTAGACGTCCTGAACATCGCCCTCGAACTCCTCGTGGGCATAGCGCCAGTTGGCAGAATGGGCGGCCGCGGACATCCCGAAAAGCAGGGCGCCGACGGTGGCTGTGGTCATCAGCTTGGTTGCCTTCATTCTTGTAGTCCCCTTACCGGTTGGGTGGTCATATTCTTGCGAAAATGACAGGCACGACACGGACATGGAGCCCGTACATGTTTTTTCAGGCTAGCGTGGCCCCGGGGGAGGGTCAAGCGAGGCAATCAGCGTATGGAGCGTTGAAAGGTGGGTTTTTTTCTGCAACCCGAGGGCGTTGGCCAGCACTTTTTCGGCGGATTTACCGGCGGAGGTAAGCAGGCTCTGTTCACCCCCCAGAGCCAGTCGCTCGAGCCGGCCGAGGGTCTCCCGCTCGGCCTGGAGTTCGGCGCGCTTGAGGATCTCGCGGAGCTTGGCGACCCCGGTGTGCGCTGCGGCCTCGGGCTTGAGCCCGCGGCGCAGATGGCGCAGTGGCGCGGTGACTTCGCGCTGCCAGCGGAGGGCCTCCGCCAGCCCCTTCTCGGCCGTCGGGCCGGGCACGGCGCCGTGGCGTATCAGCCAGCAGCGCCACAGCAATTCGCAGACATCCACCCCGGCCTGATCTTGCAGGGTCAGGCAGGCCGATTCGACCTCTGGCCGGCCATAGAGCGTCAGGGCAAACGCCCACAAGGGCTGCTGGGTCAGACGGGCCCGCAGGTTGGCCGTCATTTCGGTAGAATCATCGTTCGTTTCCTCGGCCGTCGCCGGCATGGCGGCGGCTTCCCTGTACTGCCCGTGGAGCCTGCATGATCGCACTGCGCCAAGTTTCCCTGCAACGCGGCACCCAGTCCCTGCTTGAAGGGGCCGACCTGACCCTGCATGCCGGCCACAAGGCGGGTATCGTCGGCCCCAATGGCGCCGGCAAGTCGAGCCTGTTCAAGCTGCTGCTCGGCGAGCTGGCCCCGGATCGCGGCGAAGTCGAGATGAGCGGTGGCCAGCGCATCGCCCATATGGCCCAGGAGGTGGAGGCGCTGGATCGGGCCATCGTCGACTATGTGCTCGATGGGGACCGCGAACTGCGTGAGACCGAGGCGGCACTGGCGGCCGCCCGGGAGGCCCATCACGCCCACCGCGAGGCGGAGCTGCACGGTGCTATCGAGGCGCTGGACGGCTACAGCGCGCCGGCCCGAGCGTCTCAGCTGCTGGTGGGTCTGGGCTTTACCCAGGCGGACCTGGCGCGCCCGCTGTCAGACTTCTCCGGCGGTTGGCGGATGCGGGTCAACCTGGCCCGCACCCTGTTCATGCCCTCCGACGTGCTGCTGCTCGACGAGCCCACCAACCACCTGGACCTCGATGCCCTGCTGTGGCTCGAGCAGTGGCTCGTGCGCTACCCCGGCACCCTGCTGCTGATTTCCCACGACCGTGATTTCCTTGACGCGGTGTGCGACCACATCGCGCACTTCGACCGCCAGATGCTGGTGCTCTATCGCGGCAACTACTCCACCTTCGAGCGTACCCGGGCCGAGAAGCTGGCGCTGCAGCAGGCCGAGGCGGCCAAGCAGCAGGCGCGACGCGAGGAGATCGAGAGCTTCGTGGCGCGCTTCCGGGCCAAGGCCACCAAGGCGCGCCAGGCCCAGAGTCGCCTCAAGATGCTGGAGCGCATGGGCGACATCGCCGTGGCCCACGCCGACTCCCCCTTCCACTTCACCATTCCCGCCTCCGACAAGACCTCCCATCCGCTGCTGGTGCTGGACGAGGCGCGGCTGGGCTACCGCGACGCAGCGGGCAACGAGACCGTGCAACTCAATGATGTGAAGCTGACCCTGCTGCCCGGGCAGCGCATCGGCCTGTTGGGGCCCAACGGCGCCGGCAAGTCGACGCTGATCAAGTCGCTGACCGGCGAGCTGGCCCTGCTGGCCGGCAGGCGGGTGCCCGGCGAGCATCTGGCCATCGGCTACTTCGCCCAGCACCAGCTGGAGGGCCTGGACCTGGCCTCGACGCCCTTCATGCACGTGCAGCGACTCTCGCCGACGGCCGCGGATCTGGACATCCGCAAGTTCCTGGGCGGCTTCGGCTTCCAGGGCGATGACGCCTTCGGCGAGGTGGGGCGCTTCTCAGGTGGTGAGAAGGCTCGGCTGGCGCTGGCCCTGGTGGCCTGGCAGAAGCCCAACCTGCTGCTGCTGGACGAGCCCACCAACCACCTGGACCTGGAGATGCGCGAGGCGCTCACCGAGGCGCTGGCGGCCTTCGAGGGCACGGTGATCATCGTCTCCCACGACCGCCACCTGCTGCGTGCCACTGTGGATGAGTTCTGGCGGGTGGCCGACCACCGCGTCGAGCCCTTCGATGGTGATCTCGAAGACTACCGGACCTGGCTCAAGGCGAGGCTCGAGGGCGAGCGTCGCGAGGCCCGAGCCGAGAAGGGCGAGCGTCAGGCGGAAGGTGCCGCGCCCAGGGAGGATCGCCGCGCGACCCGCCGCGCCGCCGCCGAGCTGCGCGAGAAACTGCGGCCGCTGAAGAAGCAGCGCGACCGTGCCGAGCAGGCCATGGAGCGGGTCCAGGCTGAGCTGGCCGTGGTGGAGGAGGGGCTGGGCGACGCCGAGCTCTACACCGACGCCGCGCGCAAGGAGGAGCTGACCGCCACCCTGGCCCGTCAGGGCGAGCTCAAGTCACGGCTGGACGTCCTCGAGGCCGAGTGGCTGGCCGCCGAGGAGGCGCTGGAAGCGGCCGAGCTTCGCTCGGAGCTGTAAGAGCGGCGCTTCGCGCCTGGAAGCGGCCGGGCTGCGCCCGGAGCTTGAAGCGATAAGCCTGAAGCTGGAAGAAAACCTTGACTCTGAGGCTGGCGGCAGCTTCCAGCTTTCAGCTTTCGAGCAAAAAGGTCACCGGACCGTCGTTGACCAGCGAGACCTCCATATTGGCGGCGAATTCGCCGCTCTCCACCCGGGGCCAGGCCGCCTCGGCCCTTTCCAGCAGGTAATGGAACAGCCGATGGCCCTCGTCGGGCGCTGCGGCGCTGGAGAAGCTGGGCCGCAGCCCCTTGCGGGTATCCGCCGCCAGGGTGAACTGGGAGACCAGCAGCAGGCCGCCGTCGACCTGCTGCAAGTCGAGGTTCATCTTGTCGTCGGCGTCGCCGAATACCCGGAAGTGCAGCAACTTGTGCAGCAGCCGATCAGCGGCGGCCTCGTCGTCGCCCTTCTCCACCCCCACCAGGGCCAGCAGGCCGTGGCCGATGGCGCCCACGGTGCGGCCCTCCACGGCCACGCTGGCCCGGGTGACACGCTGAATCAGTGCCTTCATCTCTACCCTCCCCGATGATCCTGACGTGCTGCCTCAAGTGAAGAAGAGAGCGTAGCACGCTCGTGGTCAGCGGCGGCCCAGCAGGGCATCGCGGAAGTCGTCCCGCAGCGGGCTTTCACCGAGCCAGATGCCGAAGAGCGCGCTGGCCAGGGCCGGGTTGTCACCACGATAGAGCCGCTCGCCGTTGAGGGCCAGCAGCAGGGCCTCGCCGTCCCAGGTCAGGGCGTAGCGGTCGCCGGGCTCGACGCTGCGATAGGCGCGGTTGAAGGCGTTCAGGGCGGGCAGCAGGTTGCGATAGGCCCCCTCGCCGAGACGTTCGCGCACGCTGTCGCGGGTGGCGGCGGCGAAGTCGTCCGCCTCGATGGCGTGGAAGTATTCGAGCTCCAGCCGGCGCGGCAAGGCCGACAGCGGTGCCGGCTCGGGCGCCTCGGGGGCCTGGTAGTAGGCCCCCGCATAGGCGGTCCAGATCAGGTAGCGGAAGAGGCCGTGGCCGATCAGGCGGTAGGCCTGGCCCGCTTCCTCCAGTTCGGTGGCGAACTGCACGCCCCTGACTTCCACCGTCTCCGTGGCGGCGGCCCGTATCGGCAGGCAGGTCAGCAGCAGGGCGAGCAGCAGGACGGGCAGGGGAATGGAGATGCCGTCAGCGACGGCAAGACGGGCAGGGCGACGCATGGTAAACCTCCGGCGATGGATTGTCAGTCATGTACAGACTTTATCATCACGTAGAGGTTCTGTATCAGCTTTTGCCTACCAGGCGCGGCAAAGCATGATGTCGCAGTGGGGCTCGGCCAGCAGCTGCTCGGTGATATGGCTCTGGCGGCCCAGCTGACCGCGGCTGCCCAGGGCCAGCAGGTCCGGCGGCTGGCGGCGCAGCCGGGTCATCAGTACCTCCAGGGGCTCGCCCTGTTCCAGCACCAGATCCAGCTCCGGCACGTCGTCGAGCTCGGCCATCAGCTGCTCGGTCTCGCGCTCGAGCTGGGTGCGCAGGCGGGCCACCTCGCGGTCCCGCCAGCGGGCATAGTCGCCGTCGGAGCCCAGCTCGCGCTCGCCGGGGATGTCCCAGGCGTGCAGCAGGGTGAGGCGCGCCTCGGGGAAGCGCTTGAGCGTCTCGCGCAGGGTGTGTCGCGAGGTCAGCGAGAAGTCCACCGGCACCAGGATGTCGCGCCACTCCTGGGTGGCCAGATGGCTTACCGTGAGCACCGGGCAGGGGGCGCTGCGCAGCACCCGGGCCAGGGTGGTGCCGGCGACGAGATCCGGCTGGCCGCGCTTGCGGTGGGCGCCGAGGATGATCATGTCCACCTCTCGCTCGTGGGCCTCGCGGATGATCTCGGCGTAGGCGGAGCCGGCCACCGTCTGCAGCAGCACCTGGGGCTCGGGCAGGGCATAGTCCTCGCGGATATCGGTCAGGGTGGCTTGCATGTCCGCCACCACCGCCTCCTCCAGGTCGTGGAGCACCCGCCGAGGCAGGTAGGGGTCGAGCACGTGGATCACGTCCAGGCGGGCGCCCTGTTCGCCAGCCAGGCGCAGGGCCCGGGCGAAGGCAGCGCGGTTTTCAGCAGAGAGGTCGCAGGCGAACAGCAGGGTCTGGGTCATGATGACGGTCTCCGCTTCCCGAAAGGTGAGATCTTCAGGATGGGAGGCCGGCGCCGCCCCTGCAAGGGACAAAACGCCGGAAAGGCCCTACCACCAGGCGTGGAAGTGGTGCACCGGGCCGCGTCCCTGACCCACGTCAAGCCGCCGGCTCGCAGCCAGCGCCTCACCCAGCCATTGCTTGGCGCCCGCCACCGCCTCGAGCAGCGAGTCGCCCCGGGCCAGGCGCGCGGTAATGGCGGAGGAGAGGGTGCAGCCGGTGCCGTGCAGGTTGGTGGTGTCGACCCGGGCACCCTCGACCCAGGTGGTGGCGTCGGCGCTGATCAGCAGGTCGGGGCACTCCTCGCCGCTCAGGTGGCCCCCCTTGAGCAGGGCGCTACTGGCGCCCAGCGCCCGCAGTGCCGGCGCCAGGGCCAGCATGCCGTCGCGGTCGCCCGGCACCGGGGCGTCGAGCAGCACCGCGGCCTCGGGCAGATTGGGGGTGATCAGGTCGGCCAGGGGCACCAGCACCTCGCGCACCGCGTGGATGCCGGCATCGCCCACCAGGATGTCGCCGCTCTTGGCCACCATCACCGGGTCGAGTACCACCCAACGCGGGCGGTGGCGGTTCAGCGCCTCGCGGATCACCTCGGCCACCTCCAGACTCGCCACCATGCCGATCTTCACCGCGTCGATGCGCACGTCGTCGAGCAGGGTCTCGAGCTGGGCCGCGATGAAGGCGGCAGGCACCGGGTGCACGCCGGTGACGCCGCGGGTGTTCTGGGCGGTCAGGGCGGTAATCACGCTGGTACCATAGGCCCCCAGTGCCGAGAAGGTCTTGAGGTCAGCCTGGATGCCGGCGCCGCCGCTGGGGTCGGAGCCGGCAATGGTCAGCACATTGGGAATCACGTGCTTGGGAATGGAACGAGAGTCGGTCATGCGGTCACCTGACAAGAAAAGAGCATGCTGAGCCTGTTTGCGGTGGCCCTGGTCAGCGCCACCCTGCTGCCGGGCGGTTCGGAGGTTTGGCTTGCCCGGCTGTGGTGTCTGGGCGAGCCGGTCCTGGCGCTGTGGGCGGTGGCCACCGCCGGCAACACCCTGGGCAGCCTGATCAACGTCTGGATGGGGCGCTATGCGCGCCGCTTCCAGGACCGGCGCTGGTTTCCCGCCTCACCGGCGGGACTGGCCCGGGCCGAGCGCTGGTACCTGCGTTTCGGTGAATGGAGCCTGCTGGCCTCCTGGGCGCCGGTGGTGGGCGACCCGCTCACCGTGCTGGCCGGCATCTTCCGGCTGCCCTGGTGGCGGGCCATCCTGCTGATCACCCTGGCCAAGGGGACACGCTACGCCGTGGTGCTGCTGCTGGCGCAGCAGTGGCTCGCGCCCCTGTGCCAATAGCCTGCCCGTCGAACCTCAGAGCACCGAGGGAAGCCAGGTGGCTAATCCCGGCATCAGTGCCAGTGCCAGCAGCATGCAGAGCTGCAGGGCGATGAAGGGGATCACCCCCCGGTAGATCGCCGAGGTGGGCACGGACTCCGGCGTCACCCCGCGCAGGTAGAAGAGCGCGAAGCCGAAGGGTGGCGTCAGGAAGGAGGTCTGCAGGTTCACGGCGATCATGATGCCCAGCCAGATCGGGTCGACGCCCATGGCCAGCAGCACCGGGCCGACGATGGGCACCACCACGAAGGTGATCTCGATGAAGTCGAGGATGAAGCCGAGCAGGAAGATCACCAGCATCACCACGAGAGTGGCCCCCACGACCCCGCCGGGCAGCGCCTCGAACAGTTCGACGACCAACTCCTCGCCGCCGAAGGCGCGGAACACCAGCGAGAAGAGTGCCGCGCCGATCAGGATCAGGAATACCATGCTGGTGACCTGGGTAGTGGACTGCACCACCTCACGCAGGATCGGCAGGTTCAGCCGGCGGTTGACCAGTGCCAGCAGGAAGGCGCCGAAGGCGCCCACCGCCGAGGCCTCGGTGGGCGTGGCGAAACCGCCGAGGATCGAGCCGAGCACGGCGACGATCAGCAGCAACGGCGGTACCAGCCCCTTGAGCAGCAGCGGCCAGAGGCTGCCGGTATGGCCCAACTCCTCCATCAACGTCCGGCGGTCTGCGGCCGGTGCCATCTCCGGCTTCAGCCAGGCGGTGAACAGCAGGTAGACAATATAGGCCACCACCAGCAGCAGGCCCGGCACCAGGGCGCCGATGAAGAGGTCGCCCACCGAGAGGCTACGAGGGCTCCACACCCCCATGGCCAGCTGGGCCTGCTGGTAGGCGTTGTTGAGCACGTCGCCAAGCAGCACCAGGGCGATGGAGGGCGGAATGATCTGGCCCAGGGTGCCGGTAGCGCAGATGGTTCCGGTGGCCAGGGACGGCGAGTAGCCGCGCTTGAGCATGGTGGGCAGCGAGAGCAGCCCCATGGTCACCACGGTGGCGCCGACGATGCCGGTGGAGGCGGCCAGCAGCATGCCCACCAGCACCACGGCGATACCCAGGCCGCCGCGCAGGGCACCGAAGGCCAGCGACATCGCATCGAGCAGGGTCTCGGCGATGCGTGACTTCTCCAGCAGCACCCCCATCAGCACGAACAGCGGCACGGCGAGCAGGGTCTGGTTGGTCATGATGCCGTAGAGGCGGTTGGGCATGGCGCCCAGGTAGCGCGTCTCGAAGGGCACCGGGACGCCCATCTCCACCAGGGCATAGCCGATGCCGGCGAAGATCAGCGCGGTGCCGGCCAGCGACAGCGCGACCGGATAGCCCAACATCAGTACGCCACATACGGCGGCGAACATCACCAGCGGCATGAACTCGAGGAGAGTGGCCAGCATCACACGAGCTCCTCGTGGGGCGGGATATCGTTGGGCAGTCGGTGGCGGATCACCAGTACCTGGCGGATCACCTGGGCGATGCCCTGCACCAGCAGTAGCGCCATCATCACCAGGATCAGGCTCTTGAGCAGGTAGACCCCGGGAATGCCGCCGTCCGGCGAGCGCTCCAGGATCGCCCAGCTGCTGCGCACATAGCCGACGCTGCCGATGCCGATGAACAGCACCACCGGAATCAGCAGGAAGAGGGTGCCGCAGAGGTCGACCCAGGCGCGGCCCCGGGCGGAGAGTCGCCGATAGAAGATATCCACGCGTACATGGCCGTCGCGGCGCAGGGTCCAGGCGGCGCCGAGCATGAAGACCGCGGCGTGCATGTACATCACCGATTCCTGCATCACGGTATTGTGGATGCTGAACACGTAGCGCATCACCACGATGGCGAACTGCACCAGCATCATGATGATCACCAGCCAGGCAATGCTGGTGCCGATGCGGTCGGTAAAGGCGTCCAGGCCCCGGAGCAGGGCCGGTTCGCGGGAAGGGGGTGTCATGGGAGGTCTCGTGCAGAAGCGGAAACGACGGGCATCATCGCCGATTCGGCGACGATCGTCATCCCTGGCTCTCAACCCTGTGGGTGAACGCCGAGTCTCAGCCTTGCTCGGCCTTGAGCCGTGCCGTCAGCGTCTGCAGGCAGGCCGTCGGCAGCCGGACATCCACGGCGATCGGCAGATGATCGGAGAAGAGGTGGTCGAGTACCCGCACGTCGTCGGCCTGCAGCGAGTTCGAGAGCAGGATGTGGTCCAGGGCGCGGCGGGGCTGCCAGGAGGGGTAGCTCAGCGGGGGGCGAACCGGGTGGAGCGGCAGCGAGGCGCAGAAGCGCTCGTGACCGTGTAGCTGGTCCGGGGTGCAGTTGAGGTCGCCCATCACCACCACATGGCGCAGCGGCTGGATGATCTCGGAGAGATAGTCGAGCTGGCGCACCCGGCCGCGATGGCTGAGCGCCAGGTGGGCGACAAACAGGTGCAGGGCGTTGGGACCCTCGCCGAAGCGGGCATGGATGGCGCCGCGCCCGGGCAGGGTGCCGGGCAGGCGGTGCTCTTCGATCCGGCTGGGCGTCAGCCGCGACAGCAGCCCGTTGCTGTGCTGGGCGATGCGGCCCAGGTTGCGGTTGAGCTGCTGAAAATGGTGCGGGAAGCCCCCATGGCTGGCGAGGTACTCCACCTGGTTGACGTTGCTGGAGCGGAAGCTGCCGCCGTCGACCTCCTGGAGGCCGACGATATCGAATCGCCCCAGCACCTCGCTGACCATATCCAGGCGCCGCTGGCGCTTAGGGTGTGGCAGCAGGTGCTGCCAGCTGCGGGTCAGGTAGTGGTGATAGGCCGAGGTCTGAATGCCCACCTGCATGTTGAAGGTGAGCAGCTTCAGATGGCCGCCCTCCAGGGGTGGCGTCCTTGCCTCGGCCAGATGCGACATGTCAGCTGTCACCACGCTCCTCACGGACCTTCTCGATCAGCGCGTCGGCGATCTGCGGCATGTTGGAGAGGCTACCGGCGCTGGAGGGGGTGACCAGGTAGCGGCCGTCGATGACCAGCGCGGGCACGCCCATCAGGCGCATGGCGCGCAACCGCGAGTGGGCCTGGTTGACCTTGCTCTTCACCGCGAAGGAGTCCAGCGCCTGGCGAGCCTCGTCTGCACTGACGCCGTAGCCGCTGTAGAAGTCGGCCACGTCGTCGGCCTCAGTGAGGCGGCGGTTCTGCTGGTGGATGGCGTCGAAGAAGTCGGCGTGGACCGCCTCGGCGATGCCTAGTTCCTCGGCGGCGTAGAAGGCTGCCGCGTGCTTGTTCCAGTCGCCGCCCATGGTGCCGGGCAGGTGCACCACGCTGACGTCCTCACCCAGGGTCTCGTACCAGGCGGTGACATGCTCCTGCAGGTTGTAGCAGTGCGGGCAGCCGAACCAGAACGCCTCGGTGACCTCGATCTGGCCTTCGTCGACGCGGGTCTCCACGGGCTGGGGCAGCACCTCGTAGTGCTGGCCTTCGACCAGCGGGGAGGCGTTGGCCAGGCTCGACAGGCCGAGACCGGCGAGGGCGAACATCAGGGGCTTGAACATCACGAACTCTCTCCTTGGGTGATCCGGTCCGGGCCGGGCGTCGCTGCCTTTGAGCCCGTTCGCCGCCGAGGGTTCCATGGCGGAGACGGTGGGGCCGGCGAAGACGACGAGGGCGGCCCGAAGGCCGCCCTGGCGCACGCTGAGCGTGGCGTCGCTGGCCAGCCAGGTCAGCGCAAACTCAGCTCAGCGCAGCCCCTGTCAGTGCAGACCCAGCACGTAGTTGGCCACGGCTTCCATGTCATCATCGCTCATCTTGATGGCGATATCGCGCATGATGTTGGCCGGGTCGTTGGCTCGTTCGCCGGCGGCGAAGTCCTGCAGTGTGGCCACGGTGTATTCCACGAACTGGCCGGAAAGGGCCGGATAGACGGCGCTGCCGATGCCTTCCCCGGTGGGGGTGTGGCAGGCGGCGCAGGCCGGGATGCCCTTGGCCATGTCGCCACCGCGGTAGAGCTCCTCGCCGCGCTCCAGCTGTGCGTTGTCGGGATCGACTTGACCCAGGTTGGCGTCCTGGTCGGCGAAGTACTTGGCCACGTCCCAGGCGTCCTGGTCGGAGAAGTCATCCACCTGGCCGGCCATCTGGGCCACCACGCGGTGGCCGTCGCGGATGTCCATGATCTGCTTGGCGGTATAGGACATCTGCTGACCGGCGAGATGCGGGAAGGCCGAGGCCGGGCTGACGCCCGCCTGGCCGTGACAGGCGGCGCAGCTCTGCGCCTTCTCGCGACCCGCTGCCGCATCGGCGTTGGACTCCAGGTCGGCGTGGGCGGCGCCGACGGCGCCCATGGTGATTGCCAGGCTTGCCAGTAACTTTCTCATCGCTAATCCACTATGCCGTTACGTTGTTGACCGGTACGTACCCTAGGTGCCGCCCGGTTCGCGAGGGGAACCAGAGTCGAGCCATTCCGATGCTCTAGCCCTGCTGGTTCGCGGTCGTCGAGGGCGCGGTGGTACACTAGCGTGCCCCGGGTCGCAGACAAAAGACACTGCATTATACCGAATCACCCCGGCGGCGGGAATGCAAGCCGCGCCCCGTCTCCCTTCGACCATCGTCAGGATGTCATCGCCATGGCGCGACTCAACTATCAGACCGCCCGTTTCCTCACCAGCGCCCCCACCCTGGCCCAGTGCCCGCCCGATAGCGGCGCCGAGGTGGCCTTCGCCGGTCGCTCCAACGCCGGCAAGTCCAGCGCCATCAATACCCTGACCCGCCAGAATTCCCTGGCGCGCACCTCCAAGACCCCCGGGCGTACCCAGCTGATCAACTTCTTCACCCTGGGCGATGATGTCGAGCGGCGCCTGGTGGACCTGCCCGGCTATGGCTTCGCCAAGGTGCCCGAGCAGGTCAAGCTGGAGTGGCAGCGCCATCTCTCCGACTACCTGCAGCGCCGCGCCTCGCTGCGTGGCCTGGTGCTGGTGATGGACGTGCGCCATCCGCTCACGGAGTTCGACGAGACCCTGCTGGGCTGGGCGGATGACAAGGCGATGCCGGTGCATATCCTGCTCACCAAGGCCGACAAGCTCAAGCGCGGCGCGGCGGCGAGCGCCCTGCAGCAAGTGCGTACCCGGCTGCGTGAGTGGGAGGATCTGGTCAGCATCCAGCTCTTCTCGTCGCTGAAGGGGCAGGGCGTCGAGGAGGTTCATACGCGCCTCGACGACTGGCTGCTGGACACCCCCGCCGCGTAACTTTACCGGGGGCAAGCCAGCTCTCCAGCGGCTTGTCCAAGGCGCTCCTTGTCAGTGTCAGCGCCGCTTTACTAGCCAGGCAATCAGCTCCGGAAGCTCGCGCACGTGGTCCAGCCGGTGGATGCCGGCGGGCAGCGCCCGGTCGTCGGGGCCGATCCAGGCCGCCTGCATGCCCAGGCGTTGCGACGGCAGGGCGTCCTCGACCCAGGAGTCACCCACGTGCAGCGCACGCGAGGGCGGCGCGCCGAGCCTAGCCAGGGCGGCCAGGAAGGGCCGTGGGTCGGGCTTGGGGGCCATCAGCTCGCCGGCGGCAACGGCCACCGGGAAGTGGCGCCCCAGCGCCAGGCGGGCGATCTCCACGTTGCCGTTGGTGATGCTGGCCAGCCGGTAACGCTGCCCCAGGGTCTCGAGCAGGGCCTCCACCTCCTCATGGGGCATGACCTCGTGGCGCAGCACCATGAAGCGCTCCATGGCGCGCATGGCCCAGTGCTCGGCGTGCTCCGCCTCCAGTCCATACTCTCCCAGCAGCTCGGCCAGTGCGCGGCGGCGCAGCCAGGTGAAGTCGCCGCGGCGTAGTGGATGGGCGCCGGCCAGGCGCTGCCGGCGCTCGATGAAGGCTTCCAGCGGGAAGCGCTCGGCGAAGCGGCCCCGTTCGTCCGCCGGGCGGGCCGCTTCGCCATGCTCGCTCAGCCAGTCGGCGAGCGTGGCGTCCAGCCAGGCGTAGTGGCCGTCCTCGGTGCGCCGCATCACTCCGCCGTTGTCCCACAGGGTGTCGTCCAGGTCGAAGGTGATAGCCTCGAGTCTCACGATGGCTCCTCGTCGGGTTCCGTGGCGGGACGGCGCCTCGCACGCGGGTGGGCGGCGTCGTAGCTGGCCGCCAGGTGCTGCCAGTCCAGCCGGGTATAGACCTGCGTGGTGGCCAGGTTGGCGTGGCCCAGCAGCTCCTGGACGGCGCGCAGGTCCTGGCTCGATTCCAGCAGGTGACTGGCGAAGGAGTGGCGCAGGCGGTGGGGGTGCAGGTGCTCGTCGAGCCCGCGGCGACGGGCGATCAGCGCCAGGCGCTGCTGGATGGCGCGGTGGCCGAGGCGGGCGCCGCGGTTGCCCACGAACAGCGCCGTCTCGCCTGGCGCCGCCAGGGTCTCGCGCAGCGCGAGCCAGGTGTCCAGCGCGCGGCGCGCGTGTCGGCCCACCGGCACCTGGCGGGGCTTGCCGCCCTTGCCCAGCACGCGCACCCGTTCCGGCTGCAGGTCGATCAGATCAAGGCCCGCCAGCTCGGCCAGGCGCAGGCCGCTGGAGTAGAAGAGCTCCAGCATGGCCTGGTCGCGCACCGCCAGCGGAGAGCCGTCGTGGGGTGCCTCCAGAAAGTGCTTCAGGCGGTCGACATCCACCGGGCGCGGCAGGTGGCGCGGCTGACGCGGGGCGCGGGTCAGGGCCACCGGATTGTGGGTCAGCCGGCCCTGGGTGACGAGGTGGTCGGCCAGCCGCGAGATCGCCGAGCGGCGCCGGGCCAGGCTGCGCGGCGCCATCCCCCGGGCGCGCTCGCCGCCCAGGAAGCGGCGCAGCAAGGCGGCGTCCAGCTGTCGCCAGTCGTCGATGTCACGCTCGGCCAGGAAGGCCAGCAGGGCGATGAGGTCGCGGCGGTAGGCGTCCAGGGTGGCCGCGCTGGCGGTGCGCGAAAGCTCCGTCAGGAAGGCCTCGACCTCTCCGGACAGAGGGCCTGCCGCTGTAGGCCGCTCAGTCATGGCGGGCGGCGTGGCGCACCAGCAGTCGGGCCATCACGTCACCCACGTATTCGGTGAACAGGGTGTCCATGCTGGCGCGGAAGTGATCGGCGTCAGGGCTGGCCAGCACCAGGTAGCCCAGCGGCTCGCCCAAGGTCAGCCGGGTGATGGCGCAGGAGCCGGAACGACGGGGTGCCGAGGTGTGGGGCAGCAGCCGTTTCCAGTCGGTGGGGGTGAGCCGGGTGCAGCGGCTGGTGCGGCCGTCGAGGAGTGCCGCCAGGCGAGAACCGGCGTGCTCGTCAAGTACCTGGCGCGGGGCCTGGGGCGGCTGGGGCTCGGCGTCGGTGAGGCTGGCCGGGCACCACAGCGCCACCGCCGGCGTGGAGAAGCGTTCGCAGAACTGGGTGGCCAGGGCCTGGCCCAGGGCGTCGCCGTCCTCGGCCTCCAGCAGCGCCAGTACCAGTTCCCGAGTGCGGCGGTACTGGGCTTCGTTGTGGCGGGCCGACTCCAGCAGCTGCTCCAGGCGCCACTCGGCCTGCTCGGCGCGGGTGCGCAGGTCGTGGACCAGCCGCTCCAGCAGCGAGGTGGCGCCGCGGGCCTCCGGATGCGGTACGCGCAGCTGCTGCAGCAGCCCCTCGCGACCGACGAAGAAGTCCGGGTGAGTGGCCAGCCATTCGGCCACCCGGTCCGGGTCGAGGGTCTTGCGCGGTTCAGGGGCGGCTCGTGACATGCAAACTCCTCGGCGGTGGGCTTATCGGGCTCAGATCAGGATGATGCGGCCGTCATAGACGCGTTCGGCGGGTCCGCTCATGGCGAGGGAGGTGCCGGGGCCTCCCCATTCGATGCTCAGGTCGCCGCCGGACAGGTGCACGGTGACCGGGCTTTCCAGCAGCCCCTGGCGGATGCCGGTGGCCACCGCGGCGCAGGCGCCGGTGCCGCAGGCCAGGGTCTCGCCGCTGCCCCGCTCGTACACTCTCAAGCGTATCTCATGCTCGGACACTACCTGCATGAAACCCGCGTTGACCCGCTTCGGAAAGCGCGGGTGGGACTCGATGGCCGGCCCCAGGCGTTCCACCGGGGCGAAGTCGACGTCGTCGACCCGCAGCACCGCATGGGGGTTGCCCATGGAGACCACGCCGATCTCGAGGCGCTCGCCGTCCACCTCCAGGGCATGTAGCGGGCGATCCTCGGCGGCATCGAAGGGCTCAGGCGTGAAGGGCAACGCCTCGGGGGCGAAGCGCGGCTCACCCATGTCGACCCGCACCCGGCCGTCGTCCTCCACCAGCAGCACCAGGGGGCCGCCGGCGGTCTCCACGTGGATCTCGTGCTTGTGGGTCAGGCGCTGGTCGCGCACGAAGCGGGCGAAGCAGCGCGCGCCGTTGCCGCAGTTCTCCACCTCGCTGCCATCGGCGTTGAAGATGCGGTAGCGGAAGTCCAGGTCCGGGTCCCGGGGCGGCTCGACGATCAGCAGCTGGTCGAAGCCGACGCCGAAGCGGCGGTCGGCCAGGCGCCGAATCTGGTCGTCCTGCAGGCGCGCCCGCTGGGTGACCAGATCGATCACCATGAAGTCGTTGCCCAGGCCGTGCATCTTGGTGAAGTGCAGCAGCATCAGTCGGCGTCCTCCGGCAGCAGCGCTTCGCCGGCCCATAGTTCCTCGAGGCGCTCGCGGCGGCGCACCAGGTGGGCGGACTCACCGTCCACCATCACCTCGGCGGGGCGCGGGCGGCTGTTGTAGTTCGAGGCCATCACGAAGCCGTAGGCCCCTGAGGAGCGCACCGCCAGCAGGTCCCCGGCGGTGATGGCCAGTTCGCGATCCTTGCCCAGGAAGTCGCCGGTCTCGCACACCGGGCCCACCACGTCATAGGTGGCGGCTTCCCGGGGGCGGCGGGTATCCACCGGCAGAATCGCCTGCCACGCCTGATAGAGCGCGGGGCGGATCAGGTCGTTCATGCCGGCGTCGATGATGGCGAAGTTCTTCGTCTCGCCGGGCTTGAGGAATTCGACTCGGGTCAGCAGCACGCCGGCGTTGGCGGCGATGGAGCGGCCGGGCTCGAAAAGCAGGGTCAGCCGATCGCTGCCTTCCCACCTCGAGAGGCGCTCCAGCAGGGCCGAGGCGTAGTCGAAGGGCGCCGGCGGGCGCTCGTTGCGATAAGGCACCCCCAGGCCGCCACCCAGGTCCAGGTGCTCCACCTCGATGCCCCGTTCGCGCAGGGTCTCGAGCAGCACCAGCAGGCGGTCCAGGGCGTCCAGGAAGGGCGAGAGCTCGGTGAGCTGGGAGCCGATATGGCAGTCCAGGCCGGTGACCTTCACATGGGGCAGGCCGGCGGCCAGTTCGTAGACCGCCAGCGCTTCGTCCACCGGGATACCAAACTTGTTGTCCTTGAGCCCGGTGGAGATGTAGGGGTGGGTGCCAGCGTCCACGTCCGGGTTGACCCGCAGCGATACCGGCGCCACCTTGCCCAGCCGGCCGGCCACCGCGTCGAGGCGCTCGAGCTCCGGGCGCGACTCCACGTTGAAGCACTTGATGCCCACCTCCAGTGCCCGGGCCATCTCGGCCTCCTGCTTGGCGACGCCGGAGAAGACCACCTTGGCGGGGTCGCCCCCCGCGGCCAGCACCCGCTCCAGCTCGCCCACGGAGACGATGTCGAAGCCGGCGCCCAAGCGGGCCAGCAGGCCCAGCACGGCGAGGTTGGAGTTGGCCTTCACCGCATAACAGATCAGGTGGGGGTGGCCGCCCAGCGCCTCGGTGTAGGCGCGAAAGTGTCGGGCCAGGGTGGCCTTGGAGTAGACGTAGCAGGGCGTGCCGAACTGCTCGGCGATGCGGGTCAGCGGGACCTCTTCGCCGTAGAGCACGCCGTCGCGATACTCGAAATGATCCATGCCTAGGTCTCGCTGTCGTCGGGGGCGTTGGCGGCGTCTCGGGGGCCGGGCTGTTCGGCCGTCTGCTCGTCGTCGGGCAGGGTGAGCGGGCCCTTCTGGCCGCAGCCGGCCAGGCTCAGCGTCATGACCAACGCAAGGCTCAGGGCCAGAGAGGCAAGTGCGAGTCGGCCCATCAGGCGCCTGCCTCCAGGGCACTTTCCATTACGCTCAGGGCGTCGCGGGCGCGCTGGGCGGCGGCACGCACCTGGTGCGGGGCGGTGCCGCCGATATGGTTGCGGGCGGCCACCGAGCCCTCCAGGGTCAGCACCTCGAAGACGTCGCCCTCGATGACGTCGGAGAACAGGCGCAGCTCCTCGAGGCTCATCTCGGAGAGATCCTTCTTCTGCTTCAGGCCGTAGGCCACCGAGAGGCCGACGATCTCGTGGGCGTCGCGGAAGGCCACGCCCTTGCGCACCAGGTAGTCGGCCAGATCGGTGGCGGTGGAGAAGCCGCGACGAGCGGCCTCGGCCATCTGCGCCTTTTTCGGCTCGATGGCCGGCACCATGTCGGCAAACGCCTTGAGGCAATCCTTGACGGTGTCCACGGCGTCGAACAGCGGCTCCTTGTCCTCCTGATTGTCCTTGTTGTAGGCCAGCGGCTGGGACTTCATCAGGGTCAGCAAACCCATCAGGTGGCCATAGACCCGCCCCGTCTTGCCGCGCACCAGCTCCGGCACGTCGGGGTTCTTCTTCTGCGGCATGATCGAGGAGCCGGTGCAGAAGCGGTCGGGCAGGTCGATGAAGTCGAACTGGGCGCTGGTCCACAGCACCAGCTCCTCGCTCATCCGCGACAGGTGCATCAGCAGAATGCTGGCGAAGCTGGCGAACTCGATGGCGAAGTCGCGATCGCTGACCGCGTCCAGGCTGTTCTCGGCGGGTCGCGCGAAGCCCAGCAGCTCGGCGCTGACGTGGCGGTCGATGGGATAGGTGGTGCCGGCCAGGGCCGCAGCACCCAGCGGCATCACGTTGACCCGCCTGCGGCAGTCCAGCAGGCGCTCGTGGTCGCGAGCCAGCATCTCGTGCCAGGCCAGCAGGTGGTGGCCGAAGGTGACCGGCTGGGCCGTCTGCAGGTGGGTGAAGCCGGGCATGATGGTATCGGCCTCGCGGTCGGCCAGTTCGATCAGGCCGCGGCGCAGGCGGGCGAGCTCGGCGGCGACCCGGTCGATTTCGTCGCGCAGGAAGAGGCGGATGTCGGTGGCCACCTGGTCGTTGCGCGAGCGGCCGGTGTGCAGCTTCTTGCCGGTGATGCCGATCTTGTCGGTGAGCCGCGCCTCGATATTCATGTGCACGTCTTCCAGCGCCACGGACCACTGGAACTCGCCGCGCGCGATCTCGCCCTGGATCTCGCTGAGCCCGCTGACGATGGCGTCGCGCTCGGCCTCGGTGAGCACGCCGACACGCGCCAGCATGGAGGCGTGGGCGATGGAGCCCTGAATGTCGTGGAGGGCGAGACGCTGGTCGAAGTCGACCGAGGCGGTGAAGCGGGCGACGAAGGCGTCGGTGGGCTCGTTGAAGCGGCCGCCCCAGGACTGGTTGGTGCCGGCGGTGGTGGAATCTGCGCTCATCGGGCTGGGCATCCTGCGTAACGGGTTGCGGTGAAGCGGGGCCACAGGGCCCCGGCGCCGCCACGGCGGCGCTGGCTGGACATGCCCGGCAGTGTACCAGAGTCCGTCCGCGTGGCGAGGGGCCGCCTGGGGCGTCGATTTCTCCTGCCCTGCCGGGTGCTTTATGATGACAAGCTATATGCTGTAGAAAATACCAATACTACCGGGCGTCGGCGATGCCGGACGCCGGCAGGGGAACCGGGACAGGGAGAACCTCGTGCAAGCCATCACCAAGCTGCGTATTGCCACCCGCAAGAGTCAATTGGCCATGTGGCAGGCCGAACATGTTCGCGACCGCCTCCTGGCCGCCCACCCGGGGCTCGAAGTGGAACTGGTGGCCATGGCCACTCGCGGCGACAAGATCCTCGACACGCCGCTGGCCAAGGTGGGGGGCAAGGGCCTGTTCGTGAAGGAGCTGGAGGAGGCGATGCTCGACGGTCGCGCCGATATCGCCGTGCACTCCATGAAGGACGTGCCCATGCATTTCCCCGAAGGGCTGGGGCTGTCGGTGATCCTCGAGGGTGCCGAACCCACCGACGCCTTCGTCTCCAATCACTACACCAGCCTGGATGAGCTGCCCGACGGCGCGCGCATCGGCACCTCGAGCCTGCGCCGCGGCCTGCAGATGCAGGAGGCGCGCCCCGACCTGGAGGTCCTCAGCCTGCGCGGCAACGTGCAGACTCGGCTGGGCAAGCTCGACGCCGGCGAGTTCGACGCCATTCTGCTGGCCACCTCCGGCTTGCGCCGCCTGGGCCTGGAGGCACGCATCGCCATGGAGCTGCCCCCCGAGGTCTGCCTGCCGGCCTGCGGCCAGGGGGCGCTCGGCATCGAGTGTCGACTGCACGATCCCGAGCTGATTTCGCTGCTGGCGCCGTTGGACGACCCGGCCACGGCGACCCGCGTGCGCGCCGAGCGGGCCATGAACACTCGCCTGGAGGGCGGTTGTCAGGTGCCCATCGGCGGCCATGCGGTGTTCGAGAACGACGGCGAGACCCTGTGGTTGCGGGCCCTGGTGGGCACCCCTGACGGCACTCGGGTGCTGCGCGCCGAGGGGCGCGGCTCGATCCACGAGCCGGAGGCGCTGGGCATCCGGGTGGCCGAAGAACTGCTCGACCAGGGCGCCGGCGAGATACTCGCCGAGGTCTACGGCGCCGGCTGATGGAAGGTCTACCGGTTGTCATCACCCGGCCCGGCGAGCGGGGCGACGTGCTGGCCGCGGCCATCGAGGCCAGCGGTCTGCCGGTGGCTCGCCTCGAGTCGCTGCGTCTCGAGACGCTGCCCGAGACGGCGGAGCAGCGCTCAACCTGGCTTGATGTGGACCAGTTCCGTCGAGTGGTGGTGGTGAGTCCCTTCGCCGCCGAGTGCCTGGTTGATGCGCTGGACCGCTACTGGCCCCAACTGCCGGTGGGCATCGACTACTACGCTGTGGGGGCGGCCACCGCCGCTGCACTGCACCAGGGGCTCGGCGTGCGGGTGCATGTGCCGCCTGCCGATGCCGGCGAGGACACCAGCGAAGCGCTGCTACACCTGGGCTCCCTGCAGCGTCTGACCGACGAAAAGGTCCTGCTGGTGGCCGGCGAGGGTGGGCGCACCCTGCTGGCCGAGACCCTCGCCGCACGCGGGGCCCGGGTCACCCGGCTGGCGGTCTATCGCCGCACTCCGCTCCCTCCTTCCCCCGACATGCAGCGCCGCCTGGCTCAGGGTGACTTCCGCGCCCTGGTGGTCAGCAGCGGAGAAATCCTCGAACATCTGGCAAGATGGTGTAAGGGCGCCGCCTTGAACCAACCGCTAATCGTTTCCAGCAGCCGGTTGGCTACACTGGCCGGCAAGCTGGGGTTTCGTGCCCCTGTCGTGGCGTCCGGCGCCACGCCGACCGCACTGACGGTGGCGCTGACCGCCGCCTGTCACCCGCAGGAAGCCGATGTCGACCAAGACGATCTCGAAAAGGGCTAGCGACAAGATGAGCAAGCAACCACACGAGCAGGACGAACAGAAGGCGCCTGACGGCGCGCAACCGGCGGCCTCGGGCGGCGACTCCGGCAAGGGCAATCCCCAGAGCCGACGACGCTCGCGGCGCTATGACAAGGCCAGTCAGAGCGCGGTCTCCCAGGGATCGGCCGAGCCCGCCAAGGAGGCGGAAAAGTCGGCGACGCCTGCCACCGGCGACACCCGGGGCAAGAGCGATACGCCGGCCCAGGCCGCCGGCAAGGCAGACACCCCTGCTTCCGGCAAGACGCCCACGGCCGCCGCCGAGGGCAAGCCGGCCGCCACCGCCCAGGCCGCCAGCACCGAGAAGGCCTCATCCGATAGGTCCTCCGGCGCCAACAAGGGAAAGCCCGCGGAGCCCAGGCCGGGTTCCGGCGGCAGCGGCGGCGCCCGCCCAGCAGGCGGCGGTGACGGCAAGGGCGGCAAGGGTGGCAAGGCGGGCCTCGCTGCTATCGTGCTGGTGATCCTGCTGGCCATCGCCGTGGCGCTGTTCGGCTGGCAGGCGTGGCAGAAGCTCGATGCCCAGCAGGCGCGCATCAGTGAGCTGGAGTCCGCCTCCGGCCAGCTGGCCAGCGCCTCGGACCTGGCCGACCTGGAGCGGCGCCTGGACGAGGGCGAAAGCGAGCGCGACGCCGCCCTGGACGGTGCCATCGGGGCCCTGCAGGGCGAGTTCGCCGATTACCGCGGCGAGGTCAACGAGACCCTCGACCAGGTGCTGGCCGAGCTTTCCAGCGAGCAGGAGACCGATGAGCGCGATTGGCTTCACGCCGAGGCCGCCTACCTGCTGCGGCTGGCCAACCAGCGCCTGCAGCTGGAGCGCGACGTGACCGGCGCCGCAGCTCTGCTGCGCACCGCCGATGACCGCCTGCGCGAGGCAGACAACCCCGCCCTGGTGCCGATCCGCCGTGAGATCGCCAGCGAGCTGGCCGCCCTTGACGCCGTGCCGCGGGTCGATCGCACCGGGCTGTGGCTGTCGCTCAACGCCCAGCAGCAGCAGATCGCCAGCCAACCGCTCTCCCAGGAGATCGAGGAGATCACCGTGCGCACCGGCATGGAGGAGGCGCCCTCCGGCAACTGGCAGCGGCAGCTCTCGCGCTTCGGTCAGGAGCTCAAGGAACTGGTCACCATTCGCCACCACGACGCCGAGCTGGAGGCGCTGATCACCCCCGAGCAGGAGTCCTTCCTGCGCCAGAGCGTTCGTCTGGTGCTGGAGCAGTCCCAGCTGGCGCTGCTCAAGGAGGAGCAGCCGCTCTATGAGGCGAGCCTCGACAAGGCCCTGACCCTGATCGAGGGCTACTACGACACCTCCGCCTCCGGCGTGGAGTCGGTCGTCGAGCGTCTGCGCGAGCTCAAGGCCCAGGCAATCCGCCCGGAGCTGCCTGACATCAGCGGCTCCCAGCAGGCCCTGGCCACCTTCATCGAGCGCCGCTTCGAGTCGCGCCGGGGAGATGACGCATGAGAAAGCTGATCCTGATCGTCGTCCTCGGCCTGGCGCTGGGCGCGCTGTTCGGCCAGCTGATGATGTCGGTGCCCGGCTACTGGCTGGTGCGGGTGGGTGACGTCTCCTTCCAGACCTCCTTCTGGTTTGGCCTGGTGATCCTGCTGGCCGGCTTCCTGGTGCTGCACTTCGCCCTGCGCGTGCTGATGCGTCTGACCCGCCCGGTCTCGCGCTTCAAGGTGTGGAACAGCCGCACCCGTAACCGCAACGCCATGAAGCGCACCGTGCGCGGCCTGGTGGCGCTGGCCGAGGGCCGCTGGAAGAAGGCCGAGAAGTCGCTGGTCAAGGCGGCGGACGACTCCAGCACCCCGCTGGTCAACTACCTCTCCGCCGCTCTGGCGGCCCACTATCAGGGCCGCTTCGATCAGGCCGACACCCTGCTCAAGCGGGCGCACCTGAGCACCGAGGGGGCCGATACCGCGGTAGGCATGATGCAGGCCCAGCTGATGCTGGACCGCCAGCAGTACGAGGAGGCGCTGGCCATCCTTACCCGCCTGGACCGCCAGCTGCCCAACCACCCCCAGGTGCTCAAGCAGCTCAAGCAGGCCTACCTCAGCGTCAGCGACTGGGACGGCCTGCGTCGGCTGATGCCGCGCCTGGGCGCCCAGCAGCTGATCTCCAAGGAGGAGCGCGACCAGCTCGAGCAGCGCGCCTATCGCGAGCTGATCGTGCGCGAGGCTCGCGAGGGCAGCGACATCGAGAAGGTGCGCGGCCTGTGGGCCGACATGCCCGACCACCTGCGCGGCAATATCGAGCTGATCGTTCTCTACGCCGAGGCGCTGGTGCGCGGCCGTCAGGAGCCCATCGCCGAGCGGCTGCTGCGCCACTCGCTCAAGGAGAACTGGGACAGTCGCCTGGTGCTGCGCTACGGGCTGCTCGACGTGGATGCCGCCCGCCAGCTGGTCACCGCCGAGAAGTGGCTGCAGGAACGGCCCAACGACCCTGACCTGCTGCTCACCCTGGGCCGTCTGGCCCTGCGCAATGCCTACTGGGGCAAGGCCCAGGAGTACTTCGAGGCGAGCCAGCGCCAGCGTCCCAGCGGCGTGGTGTGTGCCGAGCTGGCACGGCTGTATGCCAACCTGGGCGAGCACAACAAGAGCCAGCTCTACTACCGCCAGAGCGTGGAGATGCTCGACAAGTCGCTGCCCTCTCTGCCTCAGCCCCGCGAGGACAAGGACGTGCTGGGGGAGAAGACGCCCTCCAGGGCGAAACCCGAGAGTGTCGAGAAGGCAGCCGAGCAGAAGGCAGCCGAGCAGAAGGTCGACGAGAAGAAGGTCGACGAGAAGAAGGCCGGCGAGAAGAAGAAGTCGGCCTGAGGCCAGGCGGCCCCGGTCGCCATGCCGCCACCCGAAGGGGCGCCAATCGGCGCCCCCTTTTTTATCAGCACGAATGTCCTTCTCACTAAAAAGGCGGGGCTGCCGGTGGCAGCCCCGCCTCTGCATTACGAGGGTGTCGAGCCGGCGGCTCAGTCCTCGTCGAAGTCGCCCTTGAACTCGGGGTTGGGCTTCGAGCGCGGGTCCTCCTCGCCGGCGCGGCTGCTCTCGCCGGAGCGGGGCTGGCCGCCGGGGCGCCCGTCGATGTCGAAGTTCTGCTGCATGACGCGCAGGTTGGCAGGCGGCGCCTCGCCCTCCTTGCCGACACCGAAGTAGAGGGTGGTGTGCGGGAAGGGGATCTCGATGCCCTTGGTGTCGAAATGCAGCTTGACCAGGCGATTGAAGGCGCGGCCGGTGGACCACTGGGTGCCAGGCGTGGTCTTGATGCGCACGCGGATGTTCACCGAGCTGTCGGCCAGGGCGACGACGCCGGCCACCTCCAGCGGGGCGAGGATATTCATCTTGTGGTCCTCATCGCCCGCCAGCTCGTCGAAGGCCTCGCGCAGCGCCACGATGGCGTCGTCGATGCTTTCGCGGTAGGCGATGCCGTATTCGCCAACGTGGTAGCCGAACTCGCGCATGTAGTTGGAGACGGTGTCCACGCTGGAGAAGGGTACGATATGGTAGGTGCCGTTGAGGTCACGGATGCCCACCGAGCGGATGCTCAGGCGCTCCGCAGTGCCGGTGACGCCGCCGACGGTGACCACGTCACCGGTGTTCATGGCGTTCTCTACCTGGATGAAGACCCCGGTGATGATGTCCTGGACCAGCTTCTGGGCGCCGAAACCGATGGCCAGGCCCAGTACACCGGCACCGGCGATCAGCGGGCCGATATTGATGCCGATCTCGGCCAGCACGATCATCGCCGTCATGGTGATCAGGGCGATGGCCAGGGCGTTGCGGAACAGCGTCAGCAGGGTCTTGGCCCGGGCGTCGGGCTCGCCGGCGCCGGTCTCGGGATTGAGCTTGTGCTCGATCATGCTGGCCAGGCCAAGCCAGGCGCCGATGGCGATCAACAGGATCGTCGCCACGCTGATAACCTTGCCGACCAGGCCGCGGCCCGCCTCGGAGGCGTACCAGCCCGCCAGATCGAAGGCCCCCCAGGCACTGAGCACCAGCATGGCCACCAGGATCAGGATGACGGTGCGGATCACCCGCAGGGCATTGGGCACGTAGCTGTTGAGGCGCGGCTCGAGCATCGGCAGCTTGCGGCGCAGGTCCTCGGAAAGGCTGATGCGCCGGCCGATGGTCTGGGTCAGGAAGCTGGAGAGCAGCAGACCCACCACCACCGCGGCGATGGTCTTGAGGGTGGCGAAGAGCACGAAGGGCAGGGCATCCACCGGGCGGGTCAGGGTCACTACCAGCACCATGACGAAATAGGCCAGGGCGAACAGGTGCCAGGTGCGGGCGAAGAGCTGCAGGCTCACTCGGCTGGCGGCCATGGTGGCGCGGTTCGCCTTCTCGTTGATGGCATCGCGCAAGCGCAGGCGATTCTTCATCACCACCGCCACGGCATAGAAGAAGGCGCCGAACATGATCAGGGTGCCGACCCCCTGGCCCAGGGCAGGGGCGATATAGACGTTGATCAGCGGTACTACCACCATCAGGCCGTAGCCCACCAGGCCGATCAGGCGGGCGATCCAGCGGTTCCAGTAGGAGGCCTCGGCCGCCGTGATCGGCAGCAGGCGCAGCCCCTCGTAGCGCGACGAGAAGAGCACCCGCAGCGCCGCCTTGAGCAGCTCGATCACCAGGAAGGCGTTGAGGAAAAGCGAGGCCCGGGTGGAGAGTTCGCCGGTCTCGCCGATGGCAAAGGTGGCGACCAGGTTGCCGCCCACATAGGCCAGCGCCACGACCAGCACATCGACCAGGGCGGCCAGGGCCACGCAGATCACCAGGCGCAGCACCGGGGTCAGGCCGGCACCGTTCAGCGACCACTGGCTGATACCGGTGAACAGCGGCTTGGCCAGGCGGCGAAAGGCCATGAACAGTACGATGGTGGCCAGGATCACCAGGCCCAGGTTGATAGTCGCGCTGGTGAAGGCCGCCGTGTCGAAGGTGCTGTCCTCCAGGCCGCCGGTTAACAGGTCGCCGACCGCCTCCACGGCACTGCCGAACTGGCTGCCGATGTCGCTGGCGACGCGGCTGGTCAGCTCGGCCAGCTGGCGGGGCAGCGAGGCTGATGCGGCCTCCTCCGGTGTCGGCTCGGCGGCAGGCGCTTCGGCCATGCCGCGCAGCTGCTCGATCAGCTGCTGGCGTGTCTCCTCGTTCTCGAGCAGGTCGGCCAGGGTGGCGTTTGCCGTCTGGTTGCCCGCGTCGGCCGGCTGGGCCTGGGCCGGGCCGGCCAGGGCCAGCAGGGCGATCAGCAGCCAGCCGAGCATCAGGGGTAAGGCTCGCATGGGGTTCACGCTGTGACCTCCGTCTCTTGCGTGTGATGTGTCATGTTGGGTAGGGCCAGGGGTGATGCTGAAGATGCATGATACGGGCTTTGGGGCGAGACCTCGACCCACCCTGTCGCGATGCGTGGCGTTGTACAGGTTATGTCTACCGCCGGTGACGATGCGGTCCAATCGGAAGAAAGGGAGAGCGGCGATGGCAGTCAGCCTGTTGTTGGTGGCCGCGGGAGGGGGCCTCGGGGGGATGGCGCGTCTGGCGATGGGCAACGCGGTGAGCCGGCGGCTCGGCACCGCCTTCCCCTGGGGGACCCTGGCGGTCAACCTCAGCGGCGCCCTGGTGATCGGCCTGCTGGCGGGCCTCGTAGGTCCACCGTTGCCCGGCGAGGAGAGCCGCGCCTGGTCGCTGCTGGCCATCGGCCTGCTGGGGGGCTATACCACGGTGTCGTCGTTCAGCCTGCAGACCCTGATGCTGTGGCAGCAGGGGCGCCCGCGTGCGGCGCTGGCCAATGTGGCCGCCACCCTGGGGATGGGCCTCGTCGCGGTGGCCGTGGGGGCCTGGCTGGCGGGAGGCCTGGCATGATCGACTGGCGCGCCTATGCGGCGGTGGGGGCCGGCAGCGCCCTGGGCACCTCGCTGCGCTATCTGCTCAGCCTGGCGCTGCTGGCCCTGCCGGGGCCCTGGTTTCCCTGGGCGACCCTGGCGGTCAATATTCTCGGCTCCTGGCTGATCGCGCTCTTCGCTGCGCTGGCCGCCGCCCGCCTGTACGGCCGGGTGGCGCGCTGGCAGCCCTTCCTGGTGGCGGGCTTCTGCGGCGGCTTCACCACCTTCTCGCTGTTCGGCCTGGAGCTCATGCAGCTGCTGGCCGAGAGTCGTCCGCTCGCCGCGCTGGGCTATGGCCTGACCAGCCTGATGCTGTGGCTGGCCGCCGCCTGGCACGGCCATGGGGTGGGGCGGCGACTGGCCGCCGCCTGAGTCATTCGGGGAACCGCCAGCTGTCGGGGCACTCGGCGGCGAGGTAGAGGCGCTGGGCGGTGGTGGCGTTGCGCCGCTCGGCCACTCTGGTGCGTCCGCCATCCAGGGCGTCCAGCAGGGCCTCATCGGGGTGGCGCACGGTGAGCAGTATCAAGTCATCGTGGCGGGCCATCGCGAAGCGCTCTGCCAGCGCCTCCAGCGCGGGGGCTAGCCTCTCTGGCTGGTGGTCGACCGCCAGGCGCAGGCGCAGTGCCTCGACGTCGATCAGGTTGGCGTGCAGGCCGGCCTCGGCAAGCCGGGTCAGCACCTCGGCCATCAGCGCCTCATCGACGAAGCTGCCGTCACTTGGGCTCACCTCCAGCAGCAACTGGTCGTCGCGCAGCATGCAGGCGGGCAGGGTGTCACCCTCGCCAGGTTCGGGTCCGATGATGCTGGGCGCCGCCTCGGGCTCGAGGAAGGAGCGCACCGTCAGCGGGATGCCCCGGCGCTGCAGGGGTGCCAGGGTGCGCGGGTGGATCACCTTGGCGCCGTGCCAGGTCTGTTCGAGGGCCTCTGCATAGCTGAGCCGGGCAATCTGCCGCGCATTGGCGAAGCGGCGCGGGTCGGCGTTGAACAGCCCCGGCACGTCCTTCCAGATGGTCAGCTCGTCGGCGTCCAGGGCCTCGGCGAGGATCGCCGCGCTGAAGTCGGAGCCCTCGCGGCCCAGGGTGGTCATGGCACCGTCCACGGTGGCGCCGATAAAGCCCTGGGTCAGCAGCACTTCGTCGCCCGTCGGCGCGAGCGCGGCGATGCGCTCCCAAGTCGCCGACCAGTCGATGTTGGCCGCCTGGTGGCGGTCGTCGGTGAGGATCAGCTCGCGGGCATCGCACCAGCGGGTGGGCACGCCGCTCTGGTTGAGCCAGGCGGCCACCAGGGTGGTGGAGAGCAGCTCGCCGACGCCCACGGTCTGGTCGTAGTGGAAGGGGTAGGGCGCCTGGCGATGGGCACGGTGGGCGGCGTCCAGCTCGTCGAGCAGGCGTGCCAGGGGCTCGGCCACCGCGGCGGACGGGCCGAACAGCGCCTCGGCCACGCCGAGGTGGTCGTCGCGAATCGCTGCCAGCCGCCGGCGGTAGGCCGGCGCGTCATCCTGGCGGGCCGCCTGGAGCAGCGCCTCCAGGGCATTAGTGGTCTTGCCCATGGCCGAGGCGACCATGGCCCTTGGCCTCGGCACCTTCTCGGCCAGCAGCTCGCCAAGATGGCGAATGGCCTCGGCGTCCTGGATCGAGGTGCCGCCGAACTTGTAGACCCTGAGCATCGCATGCTCCCTGTGGCAGTGGCTTTCTTCCACCATAGAGCCCAGGGGAGCGACGGTGAAGCATCAAGCGAGCGCGGGCGATAACGCGGGGCCAGAAATGCAAGAAGCCCCGCTAGGGGGCTTCGATTGGGCACGGGTCAGTCATGCGATCGTTTCAGCTCAGCCGCTGCATGTAGTCCACGTAGCCGAAGGTCCTCACCGTGCGCACCTCGCGGCTCGTCTCGTCGACCCGGCAGATCGACGGCAGGCGCATGCCGTTGAAGGTGGTGGTCTTCACCATGGTGTAGTGGGCCATATCGGTGAACACCAGGCGGTCGCCGATGGCCAGCGGCGCATCGAACGAGTAGTCGCCGACCACGTCGCCGGCCAGGCAGGTCAGGCCGCCCAGGCGGTAGGTGTGGGCTTTCTCGCGTGGCTCGCCGGCGCCGATCAGTTCGGGCCGGTAGGGCATCTCCAGTACGTCGGGCATGTGGGCGGTGGCTGAGGTATCGAGGATGGCGATGGTGCCATCGTTCTCGACGATATCCAGCACGCTGCACACCAGGTAGCCGGTGTTGAGTGCGATGGCTTCACCGGGCTCCAGGTAGACCGTGAGGTGTGGATGGCGCACCTTGAAGTCGCGGACCACCCGCACCAGCCGGTCGACGTCGTAGTCCTCGCGGGTGATATGGTGGCCGCCGCCGAAGTTCACCCACTTCAAACTGCCCAGGTAGTGGCCGAACTTCAACTCGAAGGCCGCCAGGGTCTCCTCCAGGGCATCGCTGTTCTGCTCGCACAGGGTGTGGAAGTGCAGCCCCTCGAGCCCCTCGAGATCCTCGGGCGCCAGGTCCGCGGCGCGGGTGCCGAGCCGCGAGCCCGCCGCGCAGGGGTCATAGAGCGGCACCGCGCCGGTGGAGTGCTCCGGGTTGACCCGCATGCCGCAGGAGACCCGCCGCGGCGCTGCCGCGACGGTATCCCGGAAACGCCGCCACTGGCCCGGCGAGTTGAAGCTCAAGTGGTCCGCGTAGCGCAGTACCACCTGCATCTCTTCCTCGGTGAAGGCCGGCGAGTAGCAGTGCACCTCGCCGCCGAAGGTCTCCGCCCCCAGCCGCGCCTCGTCCTGGCCGCTGGACGTCGTCCCGACCAGGTAGTCGCGGATCATGGGAAAGCAGTCCCACATGGCGAAACCCTTCAGCGCCAGCAGGATCCTGGCGCCGCTCCGCTCCTGGACCGCCTTGAGGCGCTCCAGGTTGCGGCGCAGCAGGGCGTCGTCCACCACATAGGCCGGCGAGGGGCAGGCCAGGTGGTCGAAATCGAGTTCGGCGTCCAGGTAAGAGTCGCGTGCGTCAGACATCGATCAGGCCAGCGGGTCGTGGTCGGGATCCAGCTCGACCACCTGCCAGGGCAGGCCCATCTCGCCGATGCGCGCCATGAAGGGATCAGGGTCGAGTTGCTCGACGTTGAACACGCCCTCGCCCTTCCAGATACCTTCCAGCATCAGCATGGCGCCGGTCACCGCCGGCACGCCGGTGGTGTAGGAGATCGCCTGGGACTTCACTTCCTCGTAGCACTTCTCGTGGTCGCAGATGTTGTAGATGTGGACCTTGCGACGCTTGCCGTCCTTGAGGCCGTCGAGGATCACGCCGATGTTGGTCTTGCCCTTGGTGCGCGGGCCCAGGGAAGCGGGATCCGGCAGCACCGCCTTGAGGAACTGTAGCGGAGAGATCTCGCAGCCGTCGACCGTGATCGGCTCGATGCGGGTCATGCCGACGTTCTCGAGCACCTTCAAATGGGTGATGTACTTGTCGGAGAAGGTCATCCAGAAGCGGATACGCTCCAGGCCCTTGATGTTCTGGACCAGGGACTCGAGCTCCTCGTGATAGAGCAGGTAGAGGTCCTTCTCGCCGATACCGTCGAAGTCGAACTTGCGCTTCTCGGCCAGCGGTGCCGTCTCCTTCCACTCGCCCTGCTCCCAGTAGCGACCGTTCGCGGTGATCTCGCGAATATTGATCTCCGGGTTGAAGTTGGTGGCGAAGGGATAACCGTGATCGCCGCCGTTGGCATCCAGGATGTCGATGCGGTGGATCTCGTCGAACAGGTTCTTCTGGCCGTAGGCGCAGTAGATGTTGGTCATGCCCGGGTCGAAGCCGCAGCCCAGGGTGGCCATGTTGCCGGCCTTGGCGAAGCGCTCCTGAAAGGCCCACTGCTCCTTGTACTCGAACTTCGCCTCGTCGGGGTGCTCGTAGTTGGCGGTGTCGAGATAGGGCACGCCGGTGCGCAGGCACGCCTCCATGATGGTCAGGTCCTGATAGGGCAGGGCCACGTGGATCAGCAGGTCCGGCTTGTACGACTCGATCAGCTTGACCAGGTCATCGACGCTGTCGGCGTCCACCTGGGCGGTCTGGATCGGACGGTCCAGTTGGGCGGCGATCGCCTTGCACTTGGACTCATTGCGGCTGGCCAGAAGGATCTCGCTGAAGACTTCGGGATGCTGGGCGCACTTGTGGGTAACCACGCCGCCGACGCCGCCGGCGCCGATAATCAGGACTTTGCTCATGGGTGTTCGAATCCAGATCGGGAAATGTCAACAGTGGTAGGGTCTTATCGGTAGTGGGCCGCCTCGGCGCCCCCGACCCGATGCCACCCCGGTCTTGGCCTCGCCCGGCTCCCCCCGCAGGTACACGAGTGAGGGTAGACGAGTGGGCGCTGATAATGGCGCCCCCTGAGGCTGCTATCAAGTGGTTTTCGCGTCAAGTCTGCGACCAAAGTCGCAGGTTTGGGCGTGATCAGGCCATCCGAGACGCCGTAGACGACCACGAAGCCCATCAGAAGCCCATATCCATGTCCTGGGCTTGGTCAGACAGGGCTTGCAATGCTTCCTCACTCGATATGGCCTTGCCCGGCTCCTCGCCCCACAGCATGCCGATGGGAACGGCGAAGCAGCCCGGCACCTGCAGCTTGAGGCAGTGGCGGCCGGTATAGAGCAGCATGCCCCCGCGGAAGCCTTTGCCGGCCTGGTCGGCGAGCCGGGCAAGCCCGGCGGCGTCCTTGGCCTGGACGCTGGCAGAACGTTTGACCTCGACTCCCCAGAGTTCCTGACCGCGCTCGATGACCAGATCGACCTCTACCTGATCCTTGTCTCGATAGTGGGAGAAGCGCAGCTCCGGGTCGAGCCAGGAGGCTTGAGCGATCAGCTGCTCGACCACATGGCTTTCCAGTAGGGCACCAAAGCGTTCTGCCTCGGTCAGCCACAGGTCGGGCGACAGACGCCCCAGCGCCGCGGCAAGCCCGGTATCCACCAGATGCAGCTTGGGGCTCTTGATCAGCCGCTTGGCCTGGTTGTGGTGCCAGGCGGGCAAGCGGTGAACCAGAAACAGGCGCTCCAGAATGCTCAGGTAGTGGGTGACCGTAGCGCGCTCTATTCCCAGTTCCTTGCTGAGGTTGCTGATGTTGAGCAGGCCGGCCGTGCGGTAAGCCAGCAGCTCTACCAGACGCAGCATGCTGTCTTCGTCCTGGATGGCGGCAATATCCCGCACGTCGCGCCGCACGATGGCGTTGAGGTACTGGCGATACCACTGGCGTGCCCGGCGGGGCGGCCGGCGATTGGGCTCGGGGTACCCGCCCTGATAGAGCACCTCTGCAGTGGGGGAGAGTGGCACGCTGTCTGACACCATGGCGGGAGCCAGTTTGCCCTCTGTCAGCGTGGCCAGCAGCGTCGAGGTGCTGACGCGCTTCTCCTGCTCGGCCAGCGGATGCAAGTAGATGACTTCCATGCGACCGGCCAGGGAATCCTGCGCCTTGGGCAACAGCAGCAAGTTGGCTGAGCCCGTCAGCAGGAAGCGGCCCGGCTGGCGATCACGGTCGACCACCGATTTAATTGCCAATAGCAGCTCCGGTGCCCGTTGCACCTCGTCCAGTATGACGCGTTCAGGCAGGCTCTCGACGAAGCCGATCGGATCCTTCCGAGCCGCCTCCAGCAGCGTTACGTCATCCAGGTTCAGATAGGCGCGCTCGGGGTCGATGTGCTGGGCGAGGGTCGTCTTGCCTACCTGCCGCGGCCCCAGCAGACAGACCGCCGGCGTATCGGCGAGGGACTCCACGATTCGGTCGCGAATCAGCCGCGGAAGATAAGAGATTGCCATGTCGCCTCTCTGTAAGCGTCTAATTGCTGTTCATCCTACCGTCCAAGTGATGAATAGACCACCGTCCAATTGTTTTATTAGATTTCATTAAATTGCTCTATAAAACCCTCGAAGCGGCCGCTAGAGGATCAGCCAATGAGCGATGATAGCGACAAAGCCTGAACCCATTTCCCGTCCAGCGCCGCTTTCGCTGCCATCCAAGGCACTCATCATGCTTTGGAGCCACGGCATGGCAGGTCCCGAGTACACGGACCTCTCTGCCCAGCAGCGCCTCGAGGACGCGCTACCCGACGCTCTCGACCACTTCTGTCCGCTGGTACAGCGCCTGCACCAGTGACTGGCTCACCGCCAGGGTGAAGGAGCAGGCCTGGCGTCTGGGTATGGAGCCCGCCGGGGTGACGGTGCAGGACCTTGGCTATCGCTGGGGCTCCTGCGGCAAGGGGAATCGGGTCTACCTACTTCCACTGGAAGATCATACTGCTGCCCCGCCATATCGCCGAGTACGTGGTCGTCCACGAACTCGCCCACCTTCACGAGCCCCACCACACCCCCGCCTTCTGGCGCCGCCTGGAACGCGCCATGTCGGAATACGAGCAGCGCAAGAGCTGGCTTGCCCGGCATGGAATCGAGGTGGAGGGGGTATGACAGTGCTCTTGACTTGGATGGGACGTTGGATGGCCAATAAACGAAAAAAGCACCCGGAGGTGCTTGATTCGTAAGGAGTTGGTGGAGGCGGCGTCCCGTTAATGAGCCGCCTAATTCATTGTTTATTAATGAAAATATAAATTAGTATGGCGCGTATACCCCCACAGGTACCCCCGCTTTTATAGGCTTAGGCATCATCAGGGCCGCAAGGGGTAGAATTAGAGATAGCCAATATTAAAATCAGTTTTTCTAATCATTCCGGCTCTTCTCATCGATTCTGCCGATCAAGGTTGGGGCGCTAGTTTGATAGCCGCCGACCACCTTTGACATGGCCTTGTATGGTGGAGAAACGCTCAACCTCGCAGTGTTGACGGGCAGGGGCAGAATTGAGGGGTTATCCTTCGATACCCCAGACCATATCAGATCGAGTTTGCGTTCGCTGTGCCCCTTACAGGGGGATGAGGTAGTCCATTACCCATAACCTGAGGGGGAAAAATACATGAAGCGTCTGAGTCAACGCGAGGTGCTGGAGCGCTGCGCGCTCAGCCGAACGTCTCTGCACCGCCTGGTCAAGGTAGGGGCCTTCCCAGCCCCTACTATCCTGGGCGGCAGAACGGTCGTCTGGACCGAAGCCGAGATCGATCAATGGATCATGCGACTGATCCGAGAACAGCGTGGTGATTAACCTCAGGGACCATGGCCAGCCCGGCGCTCGGTCGCTGTGGCTGGCATCAACAAGCGACGAAGCGCTGTACCCCTTATCGAGTGTGAGCAAAGAACAGCTCGCCATTGAACTAGGAGGTACAGAGATGAGGCTGCTCCGCCGTAATGAGGTCCTCGAGCGCTGCGCTATTAGCAGCACAACGCTGAACCGGCTCATCGAGGCTAGTCAGTTCCCCCCTGCGGTCACGATAACGGCTCGCAGAGTGGCTTGGGTTGAGCATGAGGTGGAGGACTGGATCGAGAGCCGAATCAACGAGACTAGAGAGGCATAGACGCTCGGTTGGAGGAGGGGTGTGGGCTCATCTCCGCTGCCTACGCCCACCTTGTCCAGCAGTCACTGCTGACAGCCCCTTGTTCACTGAACCGCCTCGGATATTACCCTGGCTGTTCCACCACGGAACCGATAGAAAACCATCGTTTTCTGGATACCCTTCGTTGCATGTAACTAAGGGGCGCGCTACTTTGTTACATGAAACGACGGAGGATGTGCCACGGTGGCAACCAACAACGTGAACAACCGGGTGAAGAAGCATCGTGCCGCCTTGCGTGCGGCAGGCCTGCGCCCCATCCAGATCTGGGTGCCGGATACCCGCCAACCCGGCTTCGCCGAAGAGGCCCGTCGCCAGTGCGCTGTCGTCGCAGCGGCCGACGCCGGAGATCAGGACCTGCAGGACTTCATGGATGCAGCTCTCTTGGACCTAGACGACGACAAGTGTGACGCATGAGGCGTGGAGACCTGGTGACCATTGCCCTGTCGGGTGATTTCGGGAAGCCGCGTCCCGCGCTCATCATCCAGTCGGATCAGTTTGCCGGCACCGGCAGTGTGACGGTGCTGCTGCTCTCTAGCACCCGGGTCGATGCGCCGTTGATCCGCCTTGATGTGGAGCCCACTCCCGAAAATGGCTTGCAGCAACGCTCCCAGATCATGGTGGACAAGCCCATGACGATGAAGCGAGAGAGGGTGGGAGAGGCCTTCGGCCACCTCGATGACAGCGTCATGGTCGCCGTCAACAGGGCGCTGGCCGTGTTCCTGGGCTTTGCGTGAGTGAGCCTAGACTCGCCTACAACGGACCTTCGTTTACTTAACATAATGGCGTCACAATGGTGGCCGTGCCAAGGTTGGTATGAAACCGCGAATTTTCTGAATCCAGGAATGGTCCATGGCAGAATCCAGCGCTATTGAAAAAGACACTAGGGCAGTGCTGGATGCCGCTTTGCGTGTCTGCGGCTCGAGAGCTCAAGCCCGCACGTGGTTCCACAACGAGCCGCTTGGTGTGTTCGACAACCAGACTGCCGAACAGCTGGTGGCTACCGGTCGTAGTGAAAATCTGTTGCGCTACCTGCGGTCGCTTGAGGCCGGCTGGCTCGGGTGAGGCGACAACTGCCGAGGAATCCTAGGTAGTCCGTAAGCCATCTAAAGAAAACGCACTTTTCCTAATCATAGTAAAATTTACGCAATTTCTTTACACATAAAAAACGCCCCTCCAGGGCCTCCTGGAGGGGTGGTCAGCGTGCGTAAAGAAAACGACTATATGGTATACGGCTGCTACCGGCCATTATGCATAGCACTCAATTATGAATAGTGACCCAGTGGCGAGCATGCCTGAGCCCAGTTAGAGCAGCACCAGGGATGCTCGCGAGCTATCCATAATTACAGCGTCTTCAAGAACTCTAGCAGCGAGTCCGAAGCCCGATAGCGAATGGGTTTGTTTCCTGGATCCTGTAGCCTGGCCAGTGCCTGGTCTTTCATCGCAAGGTCTGCCTCCACGTATTGGTGTGTCGTTGTGGGACTCTCGTGACCCAGCCACAGTGCGATCACACTGATATCCACTCCTGATTGCAGTAAGTGCATGGCTGTTGTGTGCCGAATCGTGTGAGGCGAGATATGGCGCTTGGCTAACTCGGCGTCCGTCGTGGTGGCTGCCTTAACTGCCAATGCCAGGCGTTTCGTTACGTTATTCCGCGTCATTGCCTCACCGTCCCGGTTTGGCAACAGTGCTGAGGAGGCGACTAGCAAGGGGTTTCGTTTCAGCCAGGCCCGGATTTCCTTGGTCGTAGAACGCCACAGCGGAACCACACGCTGCTTGCGACCCTTGCCATGCAGGTGCACACAGGCAGCGCCATCGAGTACTACGTCAGCCACGCGCACCCCGATGATTTCGGACACCCGCGCGCCGGTATTGTAGAGCAACCCCAGCAGCAGGTGATCGCGCTGACTGCCCCAGCTATTGCCCGGCGTGCCAATGACAGCGAGCATCTCCTCGCGTGACAGGAAACCGAGCATGGGCCGCTCGAAGCGCTTCATCGGCACCCCGAGTGCGCGCTCGATGACGTGCAGCGACGAGACATCGCGATGCGCCGCGAATTTCAGGAATGCCCTCAGGGCCGCAAGCCGTGCATTCCGGCTGCGCACCGTATTGTGCCGCTCCTGTTCCAGATGGTTGAGAAAGGACAGGATCAACTCCGGCGTGATGTCAGCGAGTTGCATCGTCGTTGGTGACTTCGCGTGGTGCGTGGCCGAAAAGTCCAGAAACAGCAGGAACGCATCGCGGTACGCCGCCACCGTGCGCGGGCTCAAGGCCCTCTGTTGGACCAGATGCTCCGTAAAGAACGCTTGCACGAGCGCCGGGAAGGTTAGCGATGCCGAGGGCCTAAGGCTATTCATTGTTAGCTTCCAATGTTGCGGAGAAGCGCTCGAATTTATTGCCGGCCAGTGTCATCAACTCGGGCACCCCGGTGAGATACCAGTAGGTGTTCGATATCTTCGCGTGGCCCAGATAGGTCGAGAGTGCCAGCATCGCCTGGTCAATATCGATGCCTTGCGCGTACCACAGCATTACCCGGCGCACGACGAAGCTGTGACGTAAATCGTGGATGCGTGGGCCCCCATGGGCGCCGCGATCAACCCAACCTAATTGATCGCGTAGCGCGATGAAGACCCGATGCACTTGGCGATCGCCCAGAGGTTGGCCTAACCCCTGACCGTGTGTGCCGACGAAGAACGGGGTTTTGAGGATGGTAGGGAGTTGCCGACTCCGTCGTTGTCGGTAGCACCCCATGGCCTCCACTGTGCTTGGATGTAAAGGCAGCAGGCGCGACTTGGCGAACTTGGTTTGGCGCACCGTCAGCGTGCCTGCGCTCAGGTCGACATCACGGTCCAACAGGTTCAGCGCCTCCGAGACCCGCAAGCCAACCGAGGCAATGAGTCCGAATAGTGTCTCGAAGGTGGCCGGTCGCAGCCCCCCTCGCGGGTTCAAACCACGCGCCGCAGTCAGAAGATCGACGATGTCGTTCTCACTGTAAATGTGTGGTGCCACCCGTCCAGGTATCGGCCCGAAAATCGAGTCGTCGGGCACCTCTGTCTGTGGTTCGAACTGTCGCATCCAGCGGGTGAATGGCCTCAGGCTCTTGATCCGTCGGGCACTGCGGCTTGGCTCGTGGTTCTGCACCTTGTCCTGGCGGGCCCAGTCGACCATGATATCGACGGTCAGCGGCCCCTGGTGGCCCTCACTGGCCACGTAGCGGGCGAAGCTGGCCAGGATCAACCCCATGGCGTGCAGCTCGAAGCCCAGACGACGGCGCTCGGCAAGGTAGTCGTCAACCTTTGCCTGCAAATCGGTGCGTGCACTCATGACGCGCTCCCGGGCCATGGCAACGACACCTCGGCTAGACTCAAGTGATCGAGCTTGGCATAGATTAACGAGGTATTTAACGAACGATGGCGCAGCATATCAGCCACCTCTTTGAGGGAACTGCCGTGATCCAGCAGCTGGCATGCCAGCGTGTGGCGTAGCGCATGAGTACGACCATGTGTTAGGCCGATGCGGCGGTAGGCATCGCGTATCACGCGTCGAATAGCATCCACGCCGAGGGGTTGGTCTCGCGGCGCCAGGTGGCGAACAAAGACTGCCGGGTTCGTGGTCCTCGGACGTTCGTGACGAACATAGTCGGCCAGCGCTCGTCCCGTGATCGCCGGCAGAGGCAAGATGTCCTGACGCAACGACTTGGTACGCTTGATCATGACGGTGCCGGCGCGCCAGTCAATGTCAGCCAGTTCAAGCTTGGCCACTTCGCTGCATCGCAGCCCCATGTCCAGTGCACAGCGCACGATGGCGTAGCCTCGCCGACGCGACGGCAGCGAAGAAGAGAACGAGTCGAGCAGGAGATCCACCTCAGCAGGGTCGAGCGCGCGCGGCAGCGATGCCAGGCTCCAGTGAGCAGGTGAGTTGATCACGCCAAGCAGTCCCTGTACCCGGTCACCGCAAGTGGTCCGGTAACGGAAGTAGGCGCGCAGCGCCGAGGCCAGACTGGCGGCGTTGGAGGTCGTGCGACAAAGGTCCAACTGCTCGGCGATGAATTGGCGCACGTCATCGGGCTGTAGCTCGCCGATCACGATGGGGAGGCCGACAAACTTGTGCAGCAGCAGGCGCTGTACGATCCGTATCCGCCCACGACGTGTACTTGCGCTCAAACCACGCACCTTGAGCATGTGCTCGTCGTAGCCGCGCAGTTCGTCGGCGATGTAGCCGGCCGGGGGGTTGGTTCAGCGATCACCCCCTGCTCGCGCAACACGACCAGCAGGTGGACGAGCGCGGCACGCAGAACGTGAGGCACACGCATCACCGGCGGCGAGCAATCGCAGCGCGGCAGATGGTGAACCAAGAACTGCGCGACCATGTGCTCGTCTAGCCGGTGTACCGGCAAGTTTCCCTGCGACATCCACTGGGCAAAGTGGGCGATACAGGAAATGTAACCTTTGATCGTCTTGGCCGCGTAGCGCCCATTTTGCAGGTGCGTGGTAAAGGCGTGGACGTGTGGTGCGAGTGGACTTTTGAGAAGCCACGCTTGATGCGTGGGAGGAATCGAAGCGGAAAGGTTCATGATGGTCTCCAGTCGGTGGAGCCACCAGTTCTAATGATTGCTCAAATTATGTCTACCATCCGAGTGTCACCGATCCCACAGAGCTAGCGTCCATCAGGTTCGCCAGCCAAACTTGCCTGGAAACTATTCATAATTGAGTGCTATGCATAATGGCCGTTATGTATAGCTATACATAACGGCCAGAAGCGGACGTTGATACTTCTCTGTTATATAGCAGTCAAACTGACCTGCTCTGAACAAAATAAAGAGTCGATACGAATAACTTGTTAGGTTGCATAATGTGACTCTCTGAAGTATCGGTTATGCAGCCACCATGTAACCAAGGTGTCCACGAGGATGCCTATGCTGAATAGAATTGCAATGCCCTCCAAGCTAGGATCAAGCCAACCTCCGACAAACAGTGCATATGCAGTGCCATAGACGGTCACGTTCGTGATGAGAGATTGGAGTGCAAGGTATCCCGTCTTCTCCCGCCCGTAGAGTAGGCTGTTCATCGTCGTATTGATCATGAAAAACACATAGAAGGGCAAAGACAGTAGTGCAAGTGCAAAGTGCGCTCCCGGATCGGTATTGAAGACTTACTCGAAGAACCAACCAAAGCCAAGAGATAAAAAACAGCTGTAGCGTTTATTAGCCGGGCTAGCATGTTTTGTCGTCAGTTGCTAAACCAGCTCTATGAGTGTAGCCTCGAGTTCTGCATCCGGCAATTCCCGACATCGGGTGCAGAAGTGCTGGTTACCAACAATCTTTTTATCTTCGTCAAGCACACTAACTTTTTTGGAGGCACTACCCATGGAAGAGAGAAAGCTGAAAAAGTGGGAAAAGAGCATCGAAATACTATTTGAACGCGCACCTCAACTAAAGAAACTCATTAGTAATCCAGTTTACTATATGAATGCGCCTTGGGGTGGAGAGTTAAATCGCCATTTTCTCAAAAGCATCGGAGGTTCAACCGGCGAGGACTTCTATCGCGTAGTTTTTAAGCAAGGCTCGCCAAAAAGCCTGATGACTATTTGCTCGGGCGAGCTGTCCGGTCTGAACACAACCAGCGTCGTTGAGAAGGGCCAAATCGTAGCCGCAGCGGGACTTGAGCGCATTGATGTTCCGGTTGCGTCTAATTTTCTGCCCATGCTGTTGACGATGGGAATGTACGGCGCAATTCAGAATCGCCTTGAATACATTTCCAACGTATGTGCAGACATTAGAAATCGCCAGATCGTTGGCGATCACGCGAAGCTTAAGCGAATATCCGAGGTGATTCTGGACTGCTTTGAGAGCATCCCTGAAATGGATCAAGACATGATTCGTTTGAATCTGTCCCGAATGGTGAATAACACTGATGAGTGCCTTGAGCTTTTGATCATCATGCGGGAGGAGCTGGATAGAGAGAGCCAAACCAAACCTGTGCCGCACCGTACTTTCAATGGCGTGTCTGTTGAAGTTCAGGGTCCGAACTGGGGTAAATCTAACTATGACCCGATTGAGTTTTTGCGCCAGATAATGAGGCACAACGTCTTTGCCGCTTATGAGCGGTTTGTTGCCGGAAAAATTTGCCAAATAGTTCTGAGCGGAAATTACTCACCAAGCAATATCGAGCGCAGCAAGCAGTCGGTCATCCGAGTGAAAGACACAATCTACAGAGTCTTTGAAGGCAGGATTAAGGCGCACAAGGAAGGGGTTAAGGAATACGAAAGGCTTATCCTCCAACACCAAAACGGCTACGGCATGGGCAACTGGACTATTGAGGATTTGGAGAAAGTGCATTCTCGGCAGATCGAGACAATTGCCGACATCGAGGTACAACTCAATGGCCTGCTTGATGCTAAGCTGGAAAGCTTTGACTTCCTATCACAGCTTGCCAATAAAGATGAGATCGAAGTTTACATAATAAATGGTGAAATCGTCATTAATGAAAAGGAAGCACCGGCGCTACTGAACCAACAGAAACTTTCTTCCTAGGGAATCAGTCCGGATGCTGCGGAAGATTATTAAATTTCTGTTTTATATCATGTGGCAAGCATGGGCACGGAGACACTTCGACTCTAGCGACATATATCGCTAGCTAGGAATGAGCTGTTGGTAGCTGAGTAACTGCTCAGGGTCAAGCAGTCACATTCGGCCAGAAGAAGACGACCAGAGAGTCCCCGTATAACGCCAACAGCACGCGTGAGAAAATGTAGCATCTCCCCGATCGCCTAGCACAAAGCAACTTAATTAATCTGCTTGTTAAGCTCAACTGCTATTTCTCGCTCATTGAGCTTAGTGGAATATATAGGGAAGGATTTACCTATAACACGCAACAACATTTCCCGCATATTTTCAGATGTTCTGAGGCCCAAGTGGATTCCAGCAATCCTTCCGGAAATGCAGAAAAAACCCTCATCCGATATTATCCGATATTCTTTTTCATACTCCCAATGCTTGCTTTTTATCTTCAGTATCTCGTATGATTCAGGTGCAGTCAAAAGAGAGCAAGAAAACTCTCTTAGCTGATCAACATAATCAACCTTATACAAAAATTTCGCACCCACTTCCAATTCTATTTCAATTGCTATTCCGGTATGACCACCCGCGTAATGGGACCACATACGCACGTCAGACTTTTCTGCAGAAAGACTGCACACTCGTGTTCCACCAGGAATAGGAAGCTCAGATATTGATTGTGGCTTCTTAACGGTGCGGTGGCCTCCGAGTGGTGCAAAATTCAGAGGCCCACTATTAAGTAAGCCGCCAACATGCATAACTGATAGAAAAATACCCTCAAACGGATCATTGAGTTTTTTATATGATGCACAATGCAATCGCTCATTCAACAGTATGTCGAGCGTGTATTCAATGTTAGCAAGAGAACGAAATTTATAGAGTTTCATAGGCACTTAACATAGATAGATTCGCCAAGAGTATTTTCAGCAAGGTCGGCACTGGGTCGGAAATTTCATCAACCACCACAACAGCATAGCCAAAAGTTCTCGATCCGGCCATTATGCATAGCACTCAATTATGAATAGTTTCCAGGCAAGTTTGGCTGGCGAACCTGATGGACGCTAGCTCTGTGGGATCGGTGACACTCGGATGGTAGACATAATTTGAGCAATCATTAGAACTGGTGGCTCCACCGACTGGAGACCATCATGAACCTTTCCGCTTCGATTCCTCCCACGCATCAAGCGTGGCTTCTCAAAAGTCCACTCGCACCACACGTCCACGCCTTTACCACGCACCTGCAAAATGGGCGCTACGCGGCCAAGACGATCAAAGGTTACATTTCCTGTATCGCCCACTTTGCCCAGTGGATGTCGCAGGGAAACTTGCCGGTACACCGGCTAGACGAGCACATGGTCGCGCAGTTCTTGGTTCACCATCTGCCGCGCTGCGATTGCTCGCCGCCGGTGATGCGTGTGCCTCACGTTCTGCGTGCCGCGCTCGTCCACCTGCTGGTCGTGTTGCGCGAGCAGGGGGTGATCGCTGAACCAACCCCCCGGCCGGCTACATCGCCGACGAACTGCGCGGCTACGACGAGCACATGCTCAAGGTGCGTGGTTTGAGCGCAAGTACACGTCGTGGGCGGATACGGATCGTACAGCGCCTGCTGCTGCACAAGTTTGTCGGCCTCCCCATCGTGATCGGCGAGCTACAGCCCGATGACGTGCGCCAATTCATCGCCGAGCAGTTGGACCTTTGTCGCACGACCTCCAACGCCGCCAGTCTGGCCTCGGCGCTGCGCGCCTACTTCCGTTACCGGACCACTTGCGGTGACCGGGTACAGGGACTGCTTGGCGTGATCAACTCACCTGCTCACTGGAGCCTGGCATCGCTGCCGCGCGCGCTCGACCCTGCTGAGGTGGATCTCCTGCTCGACTCGTTCTCTTCTTCGCTGCCGTCGCGTCGGCGAGGCTACGCCATCGTGCGCTGTGCACTGGACATGGGGCTGCGATGCAGCGAAGTGGCCAAGCTTGAACTGGCTGACATTGACTGGCGCGCCGGCACCGTCATGATCAAGCGTACCAAGTCGTTGCGTCAGGACATCTTGCCTCTGCCGGCGATCACGGGACGAGCGCTGGCCGACTATGTTCGTCACGAACGTCCGAGGACCACGAACCCGGCAGTCTTTGTTCGCCACCTGGCGCCGCGAGACCAACCCCTCGGCGTGGATGCTATTCGACGCGTGATACGCGATGCCTACCGCCGCATCGGCCTAACACATGGTCGTACTCATGCGCTACGCCACACGCTGGCATGCCAGCTGCTGGATCACGGCAGTTCCCTCAAAGAGGTGGCTGATATGCTGCGCCATCGTTCGTTAAATACCTCGTTAATCTATGCCAAGCTCGATCACTTGAGTCTAGCCGAGGTGTCGTTGCCATGGCCCGGGAGCGCGTCATGAGTGCACGCACCGATTTGCAGGCAAAGGTTGACGACTACCTTGCCGAGCGCCGTCGTCTGGGCTTCGAGCTGCACGCCATGGGGTTGATCCTGGCCAGCTTCGCCCGCTACGTGGCCAGTGAGGGCCACCAGGGGCCGCTGACCGTCGATATCATGGTCGACTGGGCCCGCCAGGACAAGGTGCAGAACCACGAGCCAAGCCGCAGTGCCCGACGGATCAAGAGCCTGAGGCCATTCACCCGCTGGATGCGACAGTTCGAACCACAGACAGAGGTGCCCGACGACTCGATTTTCGGGCCGATACCTGGACGGGTGGCACCACACATTTACAGTGAGAACGACATCGTCGATCTTCTGACTGCGGCGCGTGGTTTGAACCCGCGAGGGGGGCTGCGACCGGCCACCTTCGAGACACTATTCGGACTCATTGCCTCGGTTGGCTTGCGGGTCTCGGAGGCGCTGAACCTGTTGGACCGTGATGTCGACCTGAGCGCAGGCACGCTGACGGTGCGCCAAACCAAGTTCGCCAAGTCGCGCCTGCTGCCTTTACATCCAAGCACAGTGGAGGCCATGGGGTGCTACCGACAACGACGGAGTCGGCAACTCCCTACCATCCTCAAAACCCCGTTCTTCGTCGGCACACACGGTCAGGGGTTAGGCCAACCTCTGGGCGATCGCCAAGTGCATCGGGTCTTCATCGCGCTACGCGATCAATTAGGTTGGGTTGATCGCGGCGCCCATGGGGGCCCACGCATCCACGATTTACGTCACAGCTTCGTCGTGCGCCGGGTAATGCTGTGGTACGCGCAAGGCATCGATATTGACCAGGCGATGCTGGCACTCTCGACCTATCTGGGCCACGCGAAGATATCGAACACCTACTGGTATCTCACCGGGGTGCCCGAGTTGATGACACTGGCCGGCAATAAATTCGAGCGCTTCTCCGCAACATTGGAAGCTAACAATGAATAGCCTTAGGCCCTCGGCATCGCTAACCTTCCCGGCGCTCGTGCAAGCGTTCTTTACGGAGCATCTGGTCCAACAGAGGGCCTTGAGCCCGCGCACGGTGGCGGCGTACCGCGATGCGTTCCTGCTGTTTCTGGACTTTTCGGCCACGCACCACGCGAAGTCACCAACGACGATGCAACTCGCTGACATCACGCCGGAGTTGATCCTGTCCTTTCTCAACCATCTGGAACAGGAGCGGCACAATACGGTGCGCAGCCGGAATGCACGGCTTGCGGCCCTGAGGGCATTCCTGAAATTCGCGGCGCATCGCGATGTCTCGTCGCTGCACGTCATCGAGCGCGCACTCGGGGTGCCGATGAAGCGCTTCGAGCGGCCCATGCTCGGTTTCCTGTCACGCGAGGAGATGCTCGCTGTCATTGGCACGCCGGGCAATAGCTGGGGCAGTCAGCGCGATCACCTGCTGCTGGGGTTGCTCTACAATACCGGCGCGCGGGTGTCCGAAATCATCGGGGTGCGCGTGGCTGACGTAGTACTCGATGGCGCTGCCTGTGTGCACCTGCATGGCAAGGGTCGCAAGCAGCGTGTGGTTCCGCTGTGGCGTTCTACGACCAAGGAAATCCGGGCCTGGCTGAAACGAAACCCCTTGCTAGTCGCCTCCTCAGCACTGTTGCCAAACCGGGACGGTGAGGCAATGACGCGGAATAACGTAACGAAACGCCTGGCATTGGCAGTTAAGGCAGCCACCACGACGGACGCCGAGTTAGCCAAGCGCCATATCTCGCCTCACACGATTCGGCACACAACAGCCATGCACTTACTGCAATCAGGAGTGGATATCAGTGTGATCGCACTGTGGCTGGGTCACGAGAGTCCCACAACGACACACCAATACGTGGAGGCAGACCTTGCGATGAAAGACCAGGCACTGGCCAGGCTACAGGATCCAGGAAACAAACCCATTCGCTATCGGGCTTCGGACTCGCTGCTAGAGTTCTTGAAGACGCTGTAATTATGGATAGCTCGCGAGCATCCCTGGTGCTGCTCTAACTGGGCTCAGGCATGCTCGCCACTGGGTCACTATTCATAATTGAGTGCTATGCATAATGGCCGTTATGTATAGCTATACATAACGGCCAAACGCAGACTTTTAGAAATAGATAATTTGAACAAAAGCAACTTAGACTAGCCACGTGCGCCAGTTGAGCACTGCATTGTAAATTATCAAATATGTAGCACCGCCTCTGGTATGCCGAGTTCAAAACACCATAATCTATATCCACAATTATCATCGCACACTGAACGAGCACCCTAGGCATCAAATAATGCGATTGATATTTCATCACCTTGGGTCAAACATAAAGATAAACCAGTTAGTGACTCGACGCGCAAAGGGAACCAAGTTAAGCGCCTTTCGCTGCCCCACACCTTGGTTCAGACCGTGAGAAATTCTATTACGCTTATCGACGAGGTACTCAATCTCTCTTTTTAGCAGTTCATCTTCGGCACTGAGTAACGCTTCGAGATCGTCAGCCCAAGCACTGTCAAATCTCTTCACAAGCTTTATAAGGGAATCAGGGCGTGGGTTTGCTCCACGCCCGAGCCAACTCTCGCCGAATGCTGCACTTCTTGGATCCGACTTACTCTTTAAGTACGAACGGCAGCATTCCTCTATGGACTGCTCCAAATATCCACAGGTTCTGACCACTAAGAATCGGGATAACTCAGCAGAAACTGGTTCAGACGGATCTTGGTTATGAACCAGTGCCTCTAAAGAAGTTATAGACCGTTCCAAGTCTACCAAGGCACGTGAGGGCCAGGAGTCGTTCCACACCATTACACTCCATTAAACAAGTTAGTAGAAATTGTAATGCGAGAAATCACTTGGCTCTCATCAGCAGTTGATCTCGATATTGCGTCGCGTGCTTGGTTTTTGATTTCCTCAATGACTCCGGAGATACCGGTCGTTTTGGGCTCGCCCTTGTCTAACAAACGACGAATTAAACCAACCATTACAGCCTCTGCCAAAGCTGCATTAACCTGTGAGCCGGTGCGAAAAGCATCTCCCCCTACAGTATCGAGAATAATCTGGCTAGCACACTCGAACGCTTCGGCGAAACCAATATGACTGCCCCGGGATTCGTTTCGAAACTGGGCCACAATATCATTCAGGAATTTTTTCAAGGGCCGCTTATAAATACCAGGTTTCGCAACGAGGCCAAAGATTCGAAGTACTAGTTCTTGGTCGCGCAGCCTTGGGGACTTTTTGCCATACAGACTTCTCCACGCCGCATTCGAATTTAGCTCTTCCAAAAAGTCTATGAAAGACCCGGCGTACAGCGCAACTCTTATTTCGTGTGGCGTTAGCTGGGTGCCGCCCGAGTTCAGTCTCTCAAAAATCCTATATATGGATTCCAGAGATTCAGTCGTGCCGTCACTTGTAACGATTATGGCTTGGATAAACGTATTATCAAATTGTCTCCGAAGGTCGTCTGGTAGCTTCTTATAAGTTAGACCATTGAAGTCATCGGCGACATTCCTCAGTGCAAATTCTCGTCCTTCGTAGATGCCTTCGTAGAAAAACCTGAGCGTTAGAAGCCGTTGCTGCCCATCAAGTACTAGATAGCGATTATCAGATTGCTTGACAAGAAATACGCCAGGAATTGGATACCCCAAAAGGATAGATTCAATGAACTTGTCCATCTGAGGGCGACGCCAAACAAAAGCACGCTGGAACCCCGCCGCTTCAATATCCTGATCATCATGACCGAAGGTGGGGATAAGGATATCTCGCTTAAGTAGTCGCTTGATCAAGCCGTCGACATCGAAATCCTGGCCCGTATACGAAATAGGCTTAGCGTCTGACGAGACCGAGGAGATATCCTCAAGCTCTTCAGCTGTTAGTTCGATTTCTTCGACATTCTCGCCTTGTTCATCAATCACGCTGACTTCTCCAAAAGATACAAAGCTGCTTTATATCGCCGACGAACAGCAAATCGTATAGCTGTCAGTATAACATCAACCACAGCGCGTTCGCATAGCGCGGAAAAATGAGCATACCGCCTTTGTCAACATGGTCGCTTTGAGTTGGATCGACACTGACAGCTGACTCCAGCACACGTCGAGCATGTTTTGGACCATCCTATACACTCCACCCGAGGAGGTCCATACCATGAACACATCAAGAGCAGCTACCCGCGAGCCTTGGAACAAAGGCAAGCTAGTTGGTCAGAAAACCCCGCTTCGCCTCAAAGACATTTGGGCCATTCGTGTCAGACTGCAGCTTGCTGATAAGACACGTGATCTGGCGCTATTTGAGCTAGCGATCGATAGCAAACTGAGAGCCTGCGACTTAGTCAAATTACGTGTGCGAGATGTATCCCATGGCAACCATGTGTGTTCAAGAGCCATCGTCACGCAGCAGAAAACGAAGAGGCCAGTACAATTTGAGATAACCGAGCAGACACGCACTGTCTTAGAAGAGTGGATGCAGCTCGCACATCTCCGTAACGATGACTACTTGTTTCCAAGTCGCCTGAACAGTTCGTGTCACTTGTCTACGCGGCAGTACGCGCGCATCGTTAAATCCTGGGTAACCGCTATTGGCTTAGAGCCTTCAGCCTATGGTACTCACACGTTGCGACGCACCAAGGCATCGCTAATTTATCGCCAAACGAAAAACCTGAGGGCCGTTCAACTGCTCTTAGCCCACACGAAACTCGAAAGCACCGTAAGATACTTAGGGATTGAGATGGATGACGCATTGGCAATGGCTGAGCAGACCGAGGTCTAATAGAAACCAGCGACGGCACAGCTACTATGCCGTCGCCATCAGCCATAAAGAGACACTGAGGTGTTACGGACTTGACAAAATTTTCTGTATAACTTATGACGAATAGGATTTCTTATATGGTAAATTAAGGCGGGAAGTCTACCGAAGCAGCATGCACATACTCACGCCATGCAGCCTTGACACCATGCCGATCTCCATACCATTGGAGCAGCCGACGTAGTGTACTTTCGTCACAATTTTTTCCGAACACTGCAAGCTGGCGATCAAACAGCTTAAATTTGTATGGGGCCTCACTGGCGCGCATTGGAAGATACAACTCGTATTGCAGATCCTCCAACAGTTTATTTTCTGGCATTATTAATAGAAATGCAGCAATCCTATGTACCTCCCGCTTCGAGAGAACGCACTTGAGCCGTGACTGTATGAGCCCTTGGTTAGCAAGATCACAAGCGCTTTGATAAGCTTTCTGATACTTGTGGATCCTCTGCACTGCCAGCTCCACCTTATCCCTACTGTCTCTGCGAAGAGACAGGCTCATCGTGAAACGTCCAAATTGCCACCCGTAACACCAGTTGAGCCTAGCTAAACATTCAGCGCTAGAGGCAGATTCATAAGGCATGTACGGGCAGCGCTCTTGATCAAGCCCTCCAAGTGCAGCATGTAGCCCTTCAACGAAATAGTCCTCTGATGTCATGTGACCTCAATTGCTTTTCTGGCACCGTTCTACGGCAACGCTTGTTTGTGGTCACTTCAATCCCGAAAAAAGGATTCTTTAGAATGAGCGTCGACTGAAGCTTGAGCCTCACAACTCTCACAATACTTCCCACCCTGCTGATAATATTCCACGAGGTCATCATCATCTAGAATATTATGGCACTCACGAGGCACTTCTTCAAACTCATGACTGTACCCCGAGCACTGGATATTCTCAATCAAGGGTCTGATACAGTTATCAAAATGGTATTTTTGATGCGCTGATAATTTTTCATATCCATTGCCGAGGGCGTATTTTGCAATACCAATAACCGTGCTTTCGTCCGCAATGTTGTCTCGGGAAGAATCTACAAGTAGTTTTACATTATTATCGACAATTTCCTTAAGTGCTTCTAAGTTCATAAATACCTCCTCACGATGATTTTTATCTAGTGATGTTAATGGCTCAATAACACCAGTGAGCGTACTTTCTGCCTTTTCCCGAGTGTCAGCTTTGGGTCCTGGCCGTGTGAAAACAGAAAAAATCTGGCCTGACTCAAAAATCTTCCCCCTCAGCTTACTGTTGAGCCCACAAAAAGCCATTGCTTGGATGATTGCCGACTGATGCTGTTGTGAGATCGGGAAATCATGACGACACCAGAAAGCACATATCTCGCCCTTATAGCGCTTAAAAACATGCGAAAAAGGGCTGTTACGCCCTGGCCGCCCTCATCAACCCATTGACTCCCAAGATTTTTATGACACGCTTGAGGTTGTACGCCAACACATGAAGACTCATTTCGGTGCTCACATTTTTTAACCGTTTGGTCGTAAAGTGTGTCGCCCCCATCCACGCCTTCAGCGTGCCAAAGGGATGCTCCACCGTTTGTCGTCTCAGGCGCATTATCTCTGGGTTCCAATCGAGGCGTGACTGCGCAGCTTCGAGTATATCTTCGTGTTCCCAGCGCCTTATACGCCTCTGTTTGCCAGTCGTGCATTTCTCCTTCATGGAGCAGCTTGCACATTCCGAACTCCAGTATGTATGCAGCTTCATCCCTTTATCTATCGTTTCATACCGCCATGTCAGCCGCTGTCCAGCGGGGCAGGAGTATTCATTACTGTCAGGGAGGTATCGAAATGCGTCTCTTGGGAAAAAGCCCTTTGCCTGGTTTGGTGATGTCAGCGGCTTGGGGAGATAGGTAGTGATCCCTTCCTTGTGACAGGCCAGAATCTCCTCGCCCTTGAAGTAGCCTCTATCAGCCACGACCTTCAGCTCCTTGATGCCAGTGGCCTCCCGCGCTTGCTTGGCCATGTTAGAGAGCTGCCCCCGGTCATGCCCGACGTTAGTCACCTCATGGGCCACAATCAAATGGTGCTGGCTATCGACCGCAGTCTGTACGTTGTAACCCACATTTCCAGTACCTCTGCCACTGGTGGCCATAGCTCTGGCATCCGGATCCGTCAAGGATACTTGCTGATCGGGAGACTTCAGCCTCGCCTCCTCAACTGCTTGTAATCGTGCAGTTTCTTTCCGGAGTTTCGTGATTTTTTCCTTCAGATGCGCTGTCTTGGCCTCGGCCAGTGCAGGCTCCTCGCGATCGGCTGCGTCAAGCTGACCAAGGTACCGGTTGAAGCTTTCTTCGATCTGCTCAAGGCGACGCTTCATCTTGGTCGCGGTGAAATTACGGTTGCGGTTGTTGACCGCTTTGAACTTGCTGCCATCGATGGCAACGATGGCTTGGGAGAACAGCTCCAGTCGCCGGCAAAGCACGATGAACTCTCGACAGACACGGCGGATGGCCTCGCCATTGTCCTTTCTGAAGTCCGCAATCGTCTTGAAATCTGGTGTCAGGCGCTCCGTTAGCCACATCAGCTCGACATTGCGCTGTGTCTCGCGCTCCAGACGGCGACTTGACTGGATTCGATTGAGATAGCCATAGATGTAGAGCTTCAGAAGAACGGCGGGGTGATAGGCCGGTCTTCCTGTCGCGTGCGGATCGACACCCTTGAATCCAAGTCCTCTGAGATCGAGACCCTCCACAAACGCCTCAATGGCACGAACCGGATTATCGTCGGCGATGAAGTCGTCCAAAAGCACGGGGAACAACGTACTTTGATCTCGGGCTTCTCCAACCACGAATCGCTTCATCGCCATTTCCTCAGCGGACCTTGGCAAAGTATAGCGGCCGGTGCGTTTTCACACAGCCTCGGTCGTAACCCGGCATAGCACCAGAGCCAGTAAAGGGGTCTGCATCGACGGGTATGAGCTTCCATTTTGCACTCCCTTGCTGCGCCTAATCCTCAGTCAGGTTAGCAGCATCATGCTATGCCTGCTCGCGACCTTCGTGGTGGATGGGGTTGGCAGCCCGGGCCTTCCTACCTGATACTGTATAAATATCAGGTATTGATAGGAGTCCACCATGCCACATGCCAAGCTCACCCCTGCTGATCCAGCCCCGCCAGTACAGCCCTTGCCCTATCCCCTGCCCCTCACCAGGGCTGGGCTGTCGGGCTTCCCCAGCCCGGCACAGGACTACGAGGGGCGCACCCTGGACCTAAATGAGCGGCTGGTGAAGCGTCCCTCATCCACCTTCTTCATGACGGTCACCGGCGACAGCATGGAGGCGCTGGGCATCTCGGAGGGTGATCTATTGGTGGTCGACAGCGCCATTGAGCCGCGCCCCGGGCATATCTTGGTCGCGTCGGTGGAGGGCGAACTGGTGGTGAAGCGCTACGAGCTGATAGGTAACCGTCCCTACCTCACTTCGGCCAACTCCGCCTATCGGCCCATACCGGCCGCGGACCTGGAGTGCCAGGCTTGGGGCGTGGTGCGGGCAGTGGTTCACGAGTATTCGGTCTAGCCGGGGGAGAGGCGGATGATCGGTTTGATCGACTGCAACAACTTTTATGTCAGCTGCGAGCGAGCCTTCCAGCCACGGCTGGAGGGTATTCCTGTGGGCGTGCTCTCCAACAACGACGGCTGCGTCATCGCCCGTTCCAACGAGCTGAAGGCGCTGGGCGTGGAAATGGGCACGCCTGCCTTTGAGCTGCAGTCACTTCTCCGTCAGCGCCGTATCCAGTTGCTGTCATCGAACTACCTGATTACGTATATGGCTCAGCCAGCTTCAGGAGCCGGTAAGGCATCGGCGGTGTTCTGGCCGCCACCGTCAGAAAGCGCGGAATCATGGCCGTGAGGTCATAGCGCCGATTGAAGCGGTACTCGAACTCAGCCAGATAGCGCGGCACATGTTGTCCACGGATGGCATGGTAGCTGCCGGTGATGGCGTTCTTGACGTTGCCCAGCACGGTGTTGACCCAGTTGAAGGCGGGGATCTGCGCACTGGCACGGCCACCGCCAGTGATGAAGCGCTCATGGGTGTAGGCCGGGGTATCGAAGACCCGGAAACACCCCAGGCCATCGCTGACCACCCGACTGCCAGGCGCGATGGCGACCTGGGCATAGCGCCTCACCTCGGCGCGGGTAAAGCCGCTTACGCGACGCAGCTGGACGCGCTGGGGATGGCCCTCCTCATCGGTCTGCACCGCGGCGACGAACGGGAACTTGTGCTCAGCGCCGCGCCCGCGCTTTCCCGGCCGTTCACCGCCGAGGTAGGCATCATCGATCTCGATGCGTCCGGTGAGCGTCTCGCCCTGGTTGCGCTCATGCATGACCTGCAGCAGCTTGTGCTTGAGCTTCCAGGCGGTGTTGTAGCTGACGCCGAGCTCGCGGGACAGCTGCAGCGCCGAGAGGCCATTCTTGCGTTGGGTCAGCAGGTAGATGGCCAGAAACCAGGTGGTGAGCGGCAGGTGCGTGGCGTGGAAGATGGTCCCGGCAGTCAGCGAGGTCTGATGGTGGCAGTGATGGCACTGGTACACCCCGCGCGCGAGTTGGCAGCCGGTGGTGTTGCCGCAGTCGGGGCAAACAAACCCCGTGGGCCAGCGATGCTGAAACAGGGCCGCACGGCACTGCGCTTCGGTGCCGTACTGGTCGAGAAATGCCGGCAATGACAGACCGGACTGGAACTGGATAGGATTGCGAGCCATGACGGTATCTCCTGAGAAACCCTTACCTTTCAGCATAGTCCAGGCCCCGCCAGCGTAGCTGTACAAAGTGCGTAATCAGGTCGAACTATGAGCTCTATGGCGACATGTCATCGCGGGTCCAGCAGGTGCTGGAGGAGTTCTCCGCTGGTGTGGAGCCCTACTCCATCGATGAGATGTTCGTCCGCTTCGACGGCTTTTCTCCTGAGCAGATGCACCGTCATGCCCAGGAACTCTTCACCAAGGTCCGGCGTTTCACGCATATTCCGGTCAGCGTCGGGATTGCACCGACGCGAACACTGGCCAAGCTGGCCAACCGAGCGGCCAAGAAACTGCCGATCTATAGCGGTGTCTGCGTGCTGAGATTGGGCAGCGAGGAGTACGAGAGGCTGCTGCGACAGGTCGCCCTCGGGGATGTCTGGGGCGTGGGGCGCCGGCTGGTAGAGCGCCTGGCACTGCTCGGCCTGCATAGCGCTTGGGATCTGGCCCAGGCTGCCCCCAAGCAGATCCGTCGGCGATTCTCAGTGACGCTGGAGCGTACCTGCATGGAGCTGAAGGGAATCCCCTGCATCGAGATGAATGATCCTGGCGAGGCCAGGCAGCGCATCATGACCTCACGCTCCTTCGGGCGGCTGACCGACAACCGTCAGGAGATTCACCAGGCGATCCGCCAGTTCGCCCAGCGCAGTGCCGAGAAGCTGCGACAGCAAGACGGCCAGGCCCGAGCGGTTTATGTCTTCCTGAAGACCAACCGCCACCGCCTTGACCTGCCACAGTACTCACCGAGCGCAGTGGTGGAGCTGCCACAGCCCACTGCTGACAGCCGCCACATCCTGCAGGCGGCCAGCCAGGCGTTCGCAGCCATCTACCGGCCCCGCTACCACTTCATGAAGGCCGGCGTCATGCTCGTTGACCTGGTGGATGCCAACCGCGCCCAGCTTTCGCTACTCGATACCCCCGGGAGCAGGGCACAGCGCGAGCGTAACGAACGGCTGATGGCGACTCTAGACACGCTTAACCACAAGATGGGACGCGGTACGGTAACCTTCGGGCGTCCTTCACCGAAAGCAGCCTGGCACCTGCGCTGCGCCAATCGCACGCCGCGCTGGACGACACGCTGGGACGAACTCCCCCGCCTGCGCTGACACGCTGTCAGCCAAACGCCATCGTGTTTTTCCGACATCGCTCACACCGCACTGCTGTCGCCTGGTCCACAGTGTCTCTCATGGACACTGACCGAGTGGGGCACGGCATGGAGACCATCGTACTGACCTGGTTGGATGATGGCGGTTGTGCGCTAATATGCGGTTGCGGCCAGAGCCAGCGTCTGACCCACAAGCCCAGAACCTGGCCCCACTTCGAGTTCATGTGGCGCGCCGAGGGGCGATTCTGGATTCGCTGCCGCGCCTGTCATGCCCATATCGAGCGCTGCGTCAGCTACCCCGGTGGACACGCCAGCATCCGGCGTCATTGCTGGTCTCACCGTGGTGTAAGCGGCGCGATCAGGCTCTCGTCGTCGTGAATGGGCACGTTGACGCGAGCACTCACCGGCCAATGCGTGATTTGTCGAGGGTCGAGGTGACGAATGACCTGTCGCAGGGTCTCGCGGTCGGTCAGGTTTGGGTCCAGCCACGGTGCGAGGCTCTCGGCATTTAGTGCCAGCGGCATGCGATCGTGAACCTGCGCGACAACGCCCCGTGCCGGCTCGGTGAGGATGGCGCACCCTGGCTTGCAGTCCGAGCGATCCGACCAGATACCCGCTAACCAGAGCGGCTCACCATCCTCTCGTGTCAGGAAGTGGGGCTGCTTCTTGCCATCGACTAGCGTCCATTCGAACCAGCCGTTGGCAGGCAGCAGACAGCGGCGGTGAGCAAAGGCACCGCGGAAATACCTCGAGGTCGCGACCTTCTCAACCCGCGCGTTGATGGGCTCGGGAGCGCCTTCTCCGGCCCAGCGAGGACGATAGCTCCACCACACCGCATCCAGACGCAGAGGCCCCTCATCGTCCAGCCTGCGCACAGCGGAGATCCAGGTGCCCGGCGCCACATTGTAGCGCGGCACCAAGTCAGCCTCGTTGGCCTCCAGCGGCAGGCGCAGTGACGCAGCTAGGCTCGGATAGGCGCTGTAGAGCGCAAAACGTCCACACATGGTCGGTCCCCTGTGAGCTACGTATTCCACCAGCGGTCGCCGAGGCAAGGGTCGGCCCGGCAGCCTCTCGTCATATCGCATTCTACTGGGCCGGGCGGTAACGTGGCGCTATCTGGTCCAAGGCACGTGACACCATGTCGAGCGAGCTGCCCTATCACGAGCATGCCAGACGATTTTTCGACCAATATCAGTCGGTCGACTTCGATCAGGTGCACTGTGAATGGCTCGCCCAGCTACCGGCCAAATCCGGCATGTCCTTGGACGCGGGCGTCGGCAGCGGGCGCGATGCCGCCAATGCTGAGTACGAGTAGGGCCCCGAGTGCTGGCTCAGGCATAATCGATTGTCATGCACTACTCGTGCTTGAATTTCAGGTATTGATTATGGATGACTGCATTATACCGGACGACTATCCTGAGCTGCGCTTGATCTGTTGGCACCGTCCTCGTGACTGGCCTATGTCGGAAGAAGATGCCTGGGCACTCTATAAGCGAAACTGGCGCTATGTATATCAAGAGCGGTTGACCTTGGAAGAAAAAGTGCTCATCGAACGGTTAAGGAAAAAATTTGGCAGTGGGTAACGGCGCGCGAAAGCAGTGCTTACTTTTCTTTGCGCAGTGGAATCGCATTACGCTAAGAATAAAGATTGAGCGTAGTTTTTTAATCTGGAGGAATGGCTCATGGCAGGGTCATCCGGGACCCTACAGCTAGATGTCATCACTCGGGGCGAATACTCTACGCTGCGTGAGACGTGGTTGCGCGTGAACGCAGAACGCCCGGCGATCGTAGGTGATGAAGGCAGGGTGAGTTTGTGACCTTGAGGCTTCGAGATTATGTATAAACTCCGTGTTCTATCCTGCCTATCAGATCCAGAACCTGCTGGGGCTCTACCTGCATGACATCGATGGGGCGCCTCCCTCCAAGCCCCATGGCCTCTTTATGCAACCAGCGCTCCGCCGCTGTTCGATCACCCTCAGACAACCCTATGGCCGCCTGCCAGGCTGCCAGCTCTTTAGGATGTGGAGACTGAAGATCACACCGCTCAAGCAGCTTGTCTAGCGTATAAGGGCGCTCTTCCACTGGGATGACTGCAGGCAGGTCTTTCTCATGAGCAGTGAGAGTGGCGCAGAGCCAAGCCTCAACCTTATCACACACCGCATCGTTTTCTTCTGGCGGCACGAGGGTTGCGTCAATCTCCAAGCTGAGATGTATGAAAAAATCGTCGGGAATGGTCAAGGAGTAGCCGCCACGCAGGTAGGCGATGATCTCACAGCTCATGGCGGCCATGTAGGCACGGTCGCTTTGCAGGCATTCCAGTGCCTCTCGGAAGGTCTCCACGGGCTGGGGGAAGCGGTCGCGCAGGTCGATGGCCCGGTAGGCGAAGATCCGCGAGAGGGGGTCTGTGGGGTGTTTTGCAGGCGGTGTCATGGATTGGCTTCCCCTGTACTCGTGTGCTTGCTATATGGTAGCGCACCTATCGGCAGGCACGCCCCTTCCGGGAAAGCCGGATCAATCGAGGAAGGCCTCGATGCCTTCCTCGTCGATGGCGGATATCACTTCGTTCAGGGCGGCTTGGTCAGTGGGAAAGCGCTCGTCCCAGACCTGAGAGGTGCCGCCCTCGTTGATGACTTCCAGCAGCCAGTCAGTCTCGTCTTCCAGCCGGTAGATATCGACCTGCAGGGTGTGGTCATCACGGGTGATGGCCTGGCTAAGCGGGCTCTGGATCAGTTCGGGTTCGGTGCTCACGCAACTCTCTCCGTTATCGGTGTAGGGGGTTACTCTACCCCTTGCGCCTTCACTACCGCATCCACGGGCTTAGCGTAGAAGCTGGCCTGGAACTTGGTGAACAGCTCGGCGGGGATGGCGGAGGTGGCCGTTTTTCTTCTCCGAGGCATCATGTAGCAGCCTGCGGAATCTTCCTGAGCCAGGTAGCGACAACCCTGCGCCCCCATCTTGGCCGTCCACTTCGTCCGCCTCATGCACGCTCGGGTCCACCTCTCACCAATCGATCGTGGCCTTCCGCTCCCAAGTTTGATGAGATAGGCGCCAGTCACCACGGCCGCCCGAGGCGGCCGGCTCATCGCAAAGGGAACCGCTCTACATGATCCTCACCCTCAACCAGCTGGAACGGCACCTGTTCAGGGCGGCCGATATCCTGCGCGGGCGCATGGACGCCTCGGAGTTCAAGGAGTACATCTTCGGCATGCTCTTCCTGAAGCGCTGCTCGGACGTCTTCGAGCAGCGCCAGGAGGAGGTGCGCGAGCAGCTCAGGCAGGCCGGCAAGGGCGAGATCGACATCATCAACGTCATCGAGATGCCGAGCTGGTACAAGGCCACCTTCTTCGTGCCCCAGCAGGCGCGCTGGTCGTACCTGCTCAAGGAGGCCCACCAAGGCGTGGGCAGTGCCCTCAACAAGGCGCTCGCCGGCCTGGAGGAGCACAACCCCAGCCTTGCCGGGGTGCTGGAGCATATCGACTTCACACGCAAGGTGGGCTCCACCACCCTGCCGGACAAGAAGCTCCGCGAGCTGATCGTCCACTTCAGCGAGTACCGCCTGCGCAACGAGGACTTCGAGTTCCCCGACCTGCTGGGCGCCGCCTACGAGTACCTGATCCGCGACTTTGCCGACTCCGCCGGCAAGAAGGGCGGCGAGTTCTATACTCCGCGCCCGGTGGTTCGCATGATGGTGCGGCTGATGGACCCCCAGGAGGGCCACAGCGTCTACGACCCATGTATGGGCTCGGGCGGTATGCTGATCCACGCCAAGGAGTTCCTGGAGGAGCAGGGCGGCGACCCGCGCCGGCTCAACCTCTTCGGTCAGGAGGCCTCCGGCTCGGTATGGGCCATCGCCAAGATGAACATGCTGCTGCACGGCATCGGCTCTGCCGACCTGCGCAACGACGACACCCTAACCGACCCGCAGCACGTCGAGGGCGGCGAGCTGGTCCGCTTCGACCGCATCCTCACCAACCCGCCCTTCTCCATCGGCTACACGCCGAGCCAACACTACCCCGAGCGCTTCCACTACGGCAGCGTGCCGGAGGGGGCCAAGAAGGCCGACCTGATGTTCCTGCAGCACATGGTCGCCTGCCTCAAGTCCGACGGACGCCTGGCCACCGTCATGCCCCACGGCGTGCTGTTCCGCGGCGGCGACGAGAAGCGCATCCGCGCCGGCCTGCTCGAGGACGACCTGGTGGAGGCGGTGATCGGCCTGGCCCCCAACCTCTTCTACGGCACCGGCATCCCGGCGAGCATCCTGGTGCTGCGCGCCAAGGGCGCCAAGCCCGAGGCGCGCCAGGGCCGGGTGCTGTTCATCAACGCCGACCGCGAGTATTACGAGGGCCGCGCCCAGAACTACCTGCTGGCCGAGCACATCGAGAAGATCGCCAGCACCTATGAGGCCTTCGAGGAGGTGCCCGGCTTCGCCCGGGTGGTGCCCCTCGCGGAGCTGCGCGACAACGACTACAACCTCAACATCCGCCGCTACGCCGACAACACCCCGCCGCCGGAGCCCCAGGACGTGCGCGCCCACCTCAAGGGCGGCGTGCCGGTGGCCGAGATCGACGCCAGACGCCCGCTGTTCGACGCCCAGGGCCTCGACCCCATGGCGCTCTTCACTCCTCGGGCGAACGATCCCGACTACGTGGACTTCGTCGAGCACCTGAGCGAGAAGCGCGACCTCAAGCCCGCCATCGAGGCGAACGACGGCCTTACCGCCAGGGAAGCCAGCGTGATGGCCGCCTTCGAAACCTGGTGGACCGAGCACGGCAAGAGCATCACCGGCCTCTCCGGTAACGGCGGCCGGCTCACCAAGCTGCGCGACGAGCTGCTGGGCAGCTTCACGGCGGCCCTGGAGCCCACTGCCATGCTCGACCGCTTCGCGGTGCGCGGGATCATCGCGGGCTTCTGGTTTGACAACAAGAACGAGTTCCGCACCCTGCAGGCCCGCGGCTGCTTGGGCGTGGTGGACGCCTGGCGCACCAGCATCAATAGCCTGCTGGAGGATGAGCAGAGCAAGGCCAACCCTCTCGACCACCGCCTGGTCCACTTCCTGCTCGAGGAATACGTCGCCGAGCTCGAGGAGCTTGCCGCCCGCAAGGCGGAGCTCGACGCCCGGATCAAGGCCGCCGAGGCCAAGCCCGAGGGCGACGACGGAGACGAATCGGAAGCGAGCGACGGCGAGGACGACGACGCCCCCACCCCGGCCGAGATCAAGGCCTGGAAGAGCGAGCGCACCCAGGTGAAGAAGCAGCACAAGGCCAAGGTGGCCAGCTTCGAGCAGAACCTCAACGCCGCCGTGGACGCCCTGGACGAGCCCGCCGCCGCCGAGCTGGTGGGCACCATCCTCCACAACGACCTCAAGGGCATCCTCGAGCGCTATATTCGCCAGCAGCGCCAGCAGGTGATCGCCGCCTTCGAGAACTGGTGGGACAAGTACCGGGTGACGCTGGCCGACATCGAGGCCGAGCGCGACGCCGCCGCCAAGTCGCTGCAGCAGTATCTGGAGGGGCTAGGGTATGTTTGAAAGAATCCCACTATCTGAGCTGACGATAAAGATCACAGATGGCTCTCACTTCAGCCCGACTCCGGTAGAGCATGGAATGTTAATTGCTAACGTAAAGGATATGCAGGGGGGCTCTGTTGATCTTGGATCTTGCACAAGAATTAGCGAGAAAGATTACTTAAAGCTCGCCGCCTCAGGATGCATTGCAAAAAGAAATGACGTTCTATTGTCGAAGGATGGAACTGTAGGAAAAGTTGCAGTAATGGACGGAGAGGAGAAGCTTGCCACACTGTCATCAATTGCAATTATTAGCATTGCCGAGAAAGCCGACCACAGGTATGTCGGCCAGTTTTTAAAAAGCGGCGACGCCAAAAGGCAATATGACAATGCAATGTCTGGAAGCGCCCTGCGTCGTCTAGTTCTTCGTGACGTAAAGTCCCTAAAAATCCCCACCCCCCCGCGGGGTGAACAGGAACTAATCGCTCGGATACTCGACACCCTCGATACTCAGATCCAGAAGACCGAGGCGCTGATCGCCAAGCTGGAGAAGGTCAAGGAGGGCATGCTCCACGACCTGCTGACCCGCGGTATCGACAAGAACGGCCAGCTGCGCCCCAGCCCGGAGCAGGCGCCGGAGCTCTACAAGGAGTCGCCGCTGGGGTTGATTCCGAGGGAGTGGAACGTTGCCTGCCTGGGTGATTTACTGGCTTCTGTCAGCCCTGCAATGCGTTCGGGCCCCTTCGGAAGCGCGTTGCTGAAAGATGAACTGGTGGAGAGAGGCGCGCCCCTTCTCGGAATTGACAATGTCAAAGTGGAAGAGTTTTCAGCCAACTTCTCTCGATTCGTTACACCCGAAAAATTTGCCGAGCTATCGAGGTATGCGGTCCGCCCAAATGACATTATGATTACAATCATGGGCACAGTCGGCCGGTGCTGCTTAGTCCCCGATGGCATTGGGGATGCGCTTTCCTCCAAACACACATGGGCTCTGACTCTCGACCAAGAAAAGTATTCGCCTTATCTGGCCATGCTGCAGATTAATTATATGCCTTGGGTGCTCAATCACTTCAGTCGTGATCAGCAGGGTGGAACTATGTCCGCCATACGGTCTGAGACACTAGCCTCACTTTTTCTTCCTGTTCCTCCCCGGCATGAGCAGTCTGAAATCGAGTTCCGCATTCTTGAAATAAACAAGCGTCTTGCCTCGGAGATTACTGCGCTCAGCAAGATGCGACTTGAGAAGTCAGGTCTGATGGACGGCCTCCTTACCGGCCGCGTCCGCGTCACTCCATTTCTCGAACAGGCCCAGGCCACCACTCCGGCATAGACCGGGGCTCTCACAACAACATCATGATCACATCGCACAGGGAACCGCTATGACCACCTTCGACAGCACCAAGCGCTCACTGCCTGAGCTGCTCAAGGACATCACCACCGGCAAGATCCAGCTCCCCGACTTCCAGCGCGGCTGGGTATGGGATGACGACCACGTGAGGAGCCTGCTGGTCAGCATCGCCTGTTCCTTCCCGGTGGGCGCAGTGATGCTGATGGAGACCGGCGGCGAGGTGCGCTTCGAGACGCGTCCGGTGGAGGGCATCGACCCAGATAGCGTGACCAAGGAGCAGGAGCAGGAGCAGGAGCAGGAGCAGTGGCGACCGATCTCTCTCGCAGCCTGAATTCTCGGAAGGCGCTGATCTTCCGGATTACGCACCGCGACAACCTGCCGTGGATGCTGGCTCATGGCCTCTATTGCCGCTCGGCAGCAGAGCAGGATCCTGGCTTTGTCACCATTGGGAATCGCGATCTGATAGGGCGCAGGGCAACACGAGACGTCCCGATCCTCCCGGGTGGCATGCTCAGCGACTATATCCCCTTCTACTTCACGCCAGCTTCGCCCATGTTGCTCAACATCGTGACCGGCCGCGGCGTGCACATTCAGCGCAAGGAAGACATCCTGGTGCTGGTCTGCTCAATGCCACGCTTGCAGGAGATAGGTTCGGCCTTTGTTTTCACCGACCGCCACGCCTACCTGCCTATGGCCCGCTTTAGCAGCCGGCTGGAGGAGCTGGAAGAGTTCGTGCCATGGCCGCTGCTGCAGGCACAGGACTTCAGTCGGGACCGGGAGGACCCTGAGAAGACCGAGCGCTATCAGGCAGAGGCCCTGATTCACCACCACCTCCCGGCCTCGGCACTGTTGGGCATTGGCACGTATACTGACGAGATGCGAGCCACCGTCGAAGTGCAGGTGGCGGCACACCAGCTTCCGCTGAAGGTGGTGACACGACCCAACTGGTTCTTCCGATGATTGAGTACACCCGTGGCAACCTCCTCGAGGCCGACGTCGAGGCACTGGTCAACACTGTGAATACCGTCGGCGTGATGGGGAAGGGAATCGCCCTGATGTTCAAGGAGGCGTTTCCCGAGAACTTCGCCGCCTACGAGGCCGCCTGCAATGAGCAGCAGGTGGTGACCGGCCGCATGTTCGTCACCGAGCGGGATGCCCTGCTGGGGCCTCGCTGGATCATCAACTTCCCTACCAAGAAGCACTGGCGTGCCAGAACGCGCATGGAGTGGATCGAGTCCGGGCTGGAGGACCTCAAGCGGGTGGTCCGCGAGCAGGGTATTCGCTCCATCGCCTTGCCGCCGCTGGGCTGCGGCAACGGGGGGCTTGAATGGGGCAAGGTGCGCCCGCGCATAGAGGCCGCGCTAGGTGAGCTGGATAATGTCCGGGTGCTGGTCTTCGAGCCCACCGCCGAGTACCAGAATGTCGCCAAGCGCTCAGGCGTCGAGAAGCTGACGCCGGCCCGGGCACTGATGGCAGAGCTGGTCCGCCGCTACTGGGTGCTGGGCATCGAGTGCTCGCTGCTGGAGGTCCAGAAACTCGCCTGGCTGATGGAGCGCCGTATCCTTGACCATGGTTTGAAGAACCCTCTCGTTCTGCAGTTCCAGCCCCACCGCTATGGCCCTTACTCCGACCGGCTGCGTCACCTGCTCAATGGCCTGGACGGCAGCTACCTGCATAGCGAGAAGCGCATCAACGATGCCTCGCCCGAGGAAGTGGTGTGGTTCGATGAATCGCGGCGCGAGCGCCTCAGTGCCTATCTGCGCAGCGCCGAGGCAAGACCCTATGCCGAGGTGCTTGAGGAGGTCGATGCCCTGATCGACGGCTTCCAGTCACCGCTGGGCATGGAGGTTCTGGCGACGCTGGACTGGCTGATCAGCCAGGAGCATGTCGAACCGACCGTTGAGGCCATCAAGGGGGGGTTACGGCACTGGCCCAATGACATTGCCGGCCAGCGCAAGCTGCGGCTTTTCTCGGATCGCCTTATCGCGCTAGCGCTGGAGCGGCTGACCGGTGAAACCATCGCCCCTTCATCTCTAGCCGCCGAAAGATAGCTACCCTACACGGGCACATGGAGTCCCGGTTTGGCAGGTCCCGAGCACGCAGGCGTCATAGACGATCACAAAGCGCATCAGTAGCCCATATCCAGGTCCTGGGCCTGGTCGGCCAGTTCCTGTAGAGCGGCCTCGGAGGCCTCCTCCTGCTGGCGCTTGTAGGCTAGCAGGTCCTGCAGGCGAATCCGGCGATGTGTGCCGACTCGGCTGAACGGCAGGGCACCGTCCTCCAGCAGCTTGACCAGATGCGGCCGCGAGACATTGAGCATGTTGGCGGCTTCCTGGGTCGTAACCTCGGCATGGGTGGGGAGGATGGTCACGGCATTGCCCTGAGCCATCTCGGTCAACAGGTCACGCAGCAGCACCAGCGCCTGACGGGGCAGCACCAGATCCGCCCCATCCAGTTTGATATGCGCACGGTCGCTCTCGGGCCGCTCGCGGAGCAGCTGGCTGAGTTCGGTGGCGCTGGCCCTGGCCAGGCGGGTGAGCTCGGCGTCGTGGGGCACGGACTCCCGGGCGTTAGTGTTCATGGTATGACCTCCTGGCAGTCCCCGGCTATTGCTGGCTGGCTGCCGTCGCGTGTTGCATCGTTACCTGTCAGGCTATTCGAAATAAACAAAAGTCGCAATATCCGAAACAAGCTACCGGCCCATGGACTGGTATGCTCAGGGAAGTGAATTCATACAGGGAGCCATGGCATGGCAGGTCCCGAGTACACGGACGTCGAGAAGCCCTTCATCGACCAGCTGGTCGGCCAGGGCTGGGAGTGCCTGGCCGGCTCACTGGACGACCCCGGTGCCACCCACCGCGAGAGCTTCGCCCAGGTGGTGATGGAGCCCGTGCTGCGCCAGCGACTGCGCAAGATCAACCTGCGCGACGGTGAGCCTTGGCTCGATGAGCGACGCCTGGACCAGGCCGTGGCAGCGATCACCCGCCTGCCGGCCAGCAAAGTGCTGGAGGCCAACCAGCTCGCCACCGATCTGCTGGTCAACGGCCTGGTGGTGGAGGGGCTCGAGGGCTGGGACGGCGGCCGCGGCCAGACCCTGCGCTACATCGACTGGGAGGAGCCGGCCAACAACGTCTTCACCGTGGTCAACCAGTTCAAGGTGAAGTGCCCGCCGGGCCACGATTCGTGGAAGGGTCACGTGATCCCTGACCTGGCGCTCTTCGTCAACGGCATTCCGCTGGTGGTGGTGGAGTGCAAGAGCCGCAGCGTGCCGGAGGGACTCAGCGATGCGGTGGATCAGCTGCGCCGCTACTACGACCAGCGCTTCCTGGAGGGCGAGGTCGGCGAGCATGAGGGGGCGCCTGCGCTGTTCGCCACCAGCCAGTTCCTGGTGGCCAGTAACTTCGATGAGGCGCGGGTGGGCACTATCGGCGCCCGCTTCGCCCACTACCTGAGCTGGAAGACAGTGGCGCCGATGCGCGAGGCCGAGGTGGCCATCGATCTCGGCGTGGCGGACCTCTCCGCCCAGCAGCGCCTGATCGCCGGCATGCTCACCCACGCCAACCTGCTCGACATCGTGCGCCACTACACCCTGTTCATGAACGTCGGCGGCCAGACGATCAAGCTGGTGTGCCGCTACCAGCAGTTCCGCGGCGTGACCCGGGCCGTTGAGCGGCTGAAGAGCGGTAAGACGCGCCGCCAGGACGGCGAGGCCGACCGCCGGGGCGGTATCGTCTGGCACACCCAGGGCAGCGGTAAGAGCCTCTCCATGGTGTTCCTGGTGCGCAAGCTGCGTACCGACCCGACACTGCGCCGCTTCAAGGTGGTGGTGATCACCGACCGCAAGGACCTCCAAGCCCAGCTGGCGGCCACCGCCGAGCTCACCGGCGAGGGGGTCGAACGGGCCGGCAACACCGCCCAGCTCAAGAAGCTGCTGGCGCGGGACGGCCCGGGGCTGGTGTTCGGCACCATCCAGAAGTACCGCGATCCGGATGCCGAGGGCGAGAGCGAGGAGGAGCCAGATGAAGCTGACGCCAACGGCGGACTGGATAGCGGCCGCCGCGATGCCGCCGAGCCGGGCGCCTCCAACGGCGGCGCCCCCAAGAAGCCGACCCTGAGCGCCCCCTTCGAGGTGCTTAATACCAGCGAGGACATCCTGATCCTGGTGGACGAGGCCCACCGCACCCAGGCTGGCGACCTGCACGCCAACATGATGCGCGCCCTGCCCAACGCCGCCCGCATCGGCTTCACCGGCACGCCCATCATAATGGGTGACAAGAAGCGCACCCACGACATCTTCGGCGAGTACATCGACCGCTACACCATCAAGGAGGCGGAGCAGGACGGCGCCACGGTGCCGATTCTCTACGAGGGGCGCACCGCCAAGGGGGCGATCAAGGACGGCGCCAGTCTCGACGGCCTGTTCGAGGATCTGTTCCGCGACCACACCAAGGAAGAACTCGAGGCGATCAAGAAGAAGTACGCCACCAAGGGGCAGATCTTCGAGGCGCCGCAGCTGATCCAGGAGAAGGCCCAGGACATCCTGCGCCACTACGTCACGAACATCCTGCCCAACGGTTACAAGGCCCAGCTGGTGGCCTACAGCCGCCGGGCGGCACTGCGCTACGTCGAGGCCCTGGAGGCAGCCCGCACCGAGCTGCTGGAGGAGGCGCTGGCACTCTCTCCCGAGGACAAGGCCCTGGATGACACCCAGCTGCTCACTCGGCCTTTGCGGGTCAAGGCGGCGATCCAGGCCTGGCGCTATCGCGACGTGCTGCGCGCCCTGGAGTTCGCCGTGGTGTTCAGCATCGGCAACAATGATGACCCGACCTGGGCGAAGTGGAGCGACCGCGCCGCCGTCGAGAGCCACATCAAGCGCTTCAAGAAGCCGCTGCCGCCGCTGGATGGAACACCATCCCAGGATTCCACCAAACACGACCCGCTGGCCTTCCTGATCGTCAAGAGCATGCTGCTCACCGGCTTCGACGCCCCCATCGAGGGGGTGATGTACCTGGACCGCTCCCTGCGCGAGGCGGAGCTGTTGCAGGCCATCGCCCGGGTCAACCGCACCGGCCACGGCAAGACGCACGGCATCGTGGTGGACTACTTCGGCGTGGCCAACCACCTCAAGGAGGCGCTGGCCGCCTACAGCGAGGAGGACATCGAGGGCACCCTGCAGAGCCTCAAGGACGAGATCCCGCTGCTGCGCGACCGCCACCTGCGGGTCATCGACGTGCTGCGCGGCCAGGGCGTGGACGACCTGGACGACACCGAGGAGGCGGTGCAGGCCCTGGCCGACGAGCGGGTGCGCGCCGAGTTCGTGGTCAAGCTAAAGGAATTCAACCGCGGCCTGGATGACGTGCTGCCGCGCCCCGAGGGGCTGGAGTTCGTCAACGACGCCAAGCGGCTCGCCTATATCCACGCCTTGGCCCGCAACCGCTACAAGGACACCCCGGAGCTCGGCCGCGACATCGGCAACAAGGTACGCAAGCTGATCGACGACTACGTGATCTCGCTGGGCATCGATCCGCGCATCCCGCCGGTGCAGCTTACCGACGCCGAGTTCGACACCCATATCGGCCGCCAGGTCGGCGACCGCGCCAAGGCCTCCGAGATGGAGCACGCCGTGCGCTCCCACGTGCGCAAGCACCTGGACGAGGACCCGGTGAAGTACGGCCGCCTCAGCGAGCGTCTGGAGGAGCTGCTCCAGCAGCTCGATGGCCTATGGGCCGATCAGGTGGAGGCGCTCAAGACCCTGATCCAGCAGCTGCGCGACGGCGCCACCGTCGAGGGCGAGGAAATTCCCGAGATGCCCGCCCATGCCGAGCCCTTCTGGCGTGAGCTGGTGGCCAGCGCCAACCTGGCGCCTGAGACCATCGACTCCGCCACCGCCCAGACGCTGCTCGACGCCACCGAGGAGGTGGTGGCGATGATCCAGCAGGAGATCGCCATTCCCGACTTCTGGAAGCCCTCGCATATCCCGGACCAGGAGCGCCTCAAGCAGCACCTGTTCAGCCAGCTGATGATGGGCGACCTGGTGCCCATGGACCAGGCCGAAGCCACCGCCGAGCGGCTCTTCGACCTGGCGCGCAGCAACCACCACAAGCTGGTGAACGCATGATGCAGCTCGCGGTGGACGACCTTACCTTCGAGGTGCGCGAGAGCTCGCGGCGCAAGACGCTCGAGATCACCGTGGACCGTGAGGGCGAGCTGGTGATCGCCGCGCCCACCGGCACCGACGAACAGCTGCTGCGCGACTTCGTGCTCGAGAAGCGGCTGTGGATCTACCGGAAGCTGGCCGAGAAGGCCGACCGCCGCAGTCGGCTGCCGCGCAAGCAGTTCGTCAACGGCGAGGGGTTCCTCTACCTGGGGCGCAGCTACCGGCTGAAGTGCGTGCCCCCTGATGCCCAGGACGCCCCCCTCAAGCTCGCTGCCGGCCGCTTCCAGCTGCGCGAGGACGCGCTGATTGATGCCCGAGAGCACTTCGTTCGCTGGTACAGCGCTCGCGCCAGTGACTGGCTCACCGCCAGGGTTAACGAGCAGGCCAGGCGGCTGGGGGTGGAGCCCGCCGGGGTGACGGTGCAGGACCTCGGCTATCGCTGGGGCTCCTGCGGCAAGGGCAACAAAGTCTACTTCCATTGGAAGACCATCCTGCTGCCCCGCCATATCGCCGAGTACGTGGTCGTCCACGAGCTGGTTCACCTGCACGAGCCTCACCACACACCCGCCTTCTGGCGCCGCATGGAGCGGGCCATGCCGGACTATGAGCAGCGCAAGGCCTGGCTCGCCCGGCACGGGATCGAGGTGGAGGGGGTGTAGCTCCAAGATCTCGCTTACCTGATCTTCGGGTTCCCGTATCGATCCGCCTTCGGTGCAGTCGGCGCCAGCTCCCTGTTGAAAACCCAGCCCGGATGACGGTTGTCAGGATGCAGTGACGCACCATAGAGCCCGCGAACCGGCCCCAGTGAGCTGAACTTCTTGCGATCTGGGTGGCCACCACTGGGCAACCAGTTGTCCAGCTCGCGCATCAATCGCTCCATTTCCCGGTCGCACCCTCTAGCCCTTTCCAACACCATTTTGCCGATGAGCGTATGCCTGCGGGTCTCCTCTCGCCGGGCTTTCTCACGCAGCTGATTGAGGCGTTCCTCCGCCTCCATCAGCTGCTGTTCTGTGGTTCTCCGCCTCTTGGCCATTTGAATCCTCCTGTCAATTGAAAACGGGCATGTCAGCCCGTGTCCGGGAAGGGCGGCATCACCTCCCTCTCAACAGATAAGGGGTACAGATCTTTCTGTGCCCCTTATCTGTTCACAGGAGGCGAGAGGGAGGCTCAATTGTGAATCTGCGCACTTAGAGTATCTGTCGTTCGGATCGCGTGACCTGAGCCTCCCCCGAGACATCAAGCTCGTGGAAATTGATTGGGAGGCATGCGAAATGGCGCTTTATCACCTGCATGTTAAAGCGATACAGCGAATAAAAAAACGCAGTGCAACAGCCGCAGCGGCGTACCGTGCGGGGGTGTGTATCGTAGATGAACGTACCGGAAAAGAGCACGATTACAGACACAAGCAAGGGGTGCTGGGATCTGAGCTGTGCCTGCCAGGTGGCGGCAGCGAGGAGCGTGCCGCGTTCTGGAACCGCGTTGAGCAACACCACAGGCGGAAGGATGCGGTCGTGGCCCGTGAGGTCGAGGTATCGCTGCCACGTGAGCTCAACCATGAGCAGCGGTGGGAGCTCGCCCTGACCTATGCCCGCGAGCTGGCCGGACGCTACGGAGTTGCCGTCGATGCGGCGTTTCATGCTCCGCGCCCAGTCAGCGACCAAGACCTCGAGCTGAATCCTGAACAGTTCCACATGATCGACCCTGATACCGGCCATCGCCACAACGGCAACTGGCACTGCCATCTGTTGTTCAGTGCCTGCCATGTTGAGCTTGATGGCACTCTGGGTAAGAAATGTTTGGAGCTCGACCCGATCCATTGTCAACGTCGCAAGATCCTCAACCTGGCCCAGCGCGAGCGGGGCCGGTGGGCAGAACTGCAAAACGGCACACTGAAGCGTGCAGGACCCGCTTGTCGCGTCGATCACCGCAGTTATACGGATCGTGGTAAGGATCGAGTGCCGACAGTTCATCTGGGTGGGTATGCGGCTCGCATGCGTCGTGAGGGCACACCGAAATTGAGCGAACAGGCGATACTGAACTGTGAAATTGTGGCAAGAAACAATGACGTGTCACGGCTGCGTGAGCAGGCACGCCAGGAGCGTATTGAGAAGCGCCTCGAGCAACGCTACCATTTACAGATCCGTGGCAGTGCTCTGGTGTTAGAGCAGGCCATTCGTCGGCGTTGGGAGCGTATCGAGCAGTGCGAGTGGGAGGCGTGTATAAATCAGCCAGGTGTCTGCCCAGCTTCAGGCCGTATCATCCTGGAATCTAGGATGATGGACAGCATCGAGCGCAGTTATCTGCTGTCTCAGAAGATTGAGGAAGAGGAGCGATCGCGAGCTTGGCATTCCGTGGCGGATATTCAGCATGATCAAGAAGCCAATAAACAGGTCGAACCATCAGGTCCCCGCCTAGCGACCGAGGAGCCGGAGTCTGCCTTAGAAATGCGTAATGGCGAGTATCCAGCGCCTACGCCAGCTAGGCTGACGTTGCGCTATGCTCTTGAGCCGTCACGAGATGCCCAGGCGCGAGCAAAACTGGCAGTGCGTCGACTGCTACGCATGGTGGAGCAGGGGGATCGTGCAGCTGCCATCCGTGAAGCGATGGTCAATTCAGCTGACTGGTTTGCGGATGCATTACAAGAGGAACTTGTCAAGATTGGTATAGATGCTCATGGCGAGCTATCCCCAGCTGCGCAGCGCGCTCAACGTCATTGCTTGGCTGAATCGCTGCCTGCCTCTTCTCCTGCCGACCCGGATATTACTCCATGTACTGGCAGGCCCTTAATCGATCGCTAGCAAATCGGCTGCACAAGTGATTTGATTTTTAACGATTAATTTTTTAGTTATGCTATCTGGCATGTTCTACGTAGCAGTGCCGTCGTAGCAGGAGCTGTTCTTATGCTGCCCGGCCATTCGTTGTGGATCACCTCTGTCCAGCGCGCAGCTTAGAGCTGCGTGGAGGGTAGGCGCATCAAAAAACCCCCTCGATGGTGTGGGCTGCAGAGCAGGTGTTGCACTTATTGCTTGAAGTCATGTGCCCGACTCGTCGCGCAGCATTTTTCGGTGCTCCCTGAAGGCCCTTTCGAGGGTAGGCTCGCAGAATTCCTCCCCATCTATTCGGGCGCCTTCCTGGATAGTCGTGACGATCTCCGCGATTCTCTCGTTGGTGGTGTCAGCCTCAATGTCGCTCATGTCCATGCCGTACAGCCAGTTTCGGGTCCCTTCCGCGCTGATCGGCCTGTAACGGCCCACGCAGAAACGTGTGATCACGCCGTCGCCCAACTCCTCATCCTCCTGGAAGTCGAGATTAAGACCGGCCATGTACATCTCGATCCACGCCTCTGCTGCCTCAGCAGAGGGATGCTCGCCATGCGCATAAGTCACGATGCCATTCTCCTCACCACAGTGATCGTCAATACAGACTTCCCCACTGGAGCCATAGCGAGATGGCTGAGAGGAGACCTCGAAGGCGTGAAAGCCGGTATGCCCTTCCTGATGCCTGCTAGGTCCGACATACTTTCTTTCAATGACGAAAAACATAAGAAATTTCCGAGTGTTGGTTTTGATGAGAACCCAATTCTATATTTTCTCATGTTCCCTGTCAGCAGGGGGCACTTCTTGGATCGTGAATTTGCTTGGTTCAGCTCCCATAAGGGGTGCAGCCCTTATCCGATACCCCCTCAGCAGATTTAGCTCTAAGCGCAGCTGCTACTAGCCCCTGATACAGACTAGGGTTAGTGGATCGCAGGCTCTCACTTAGTAAAAATGTTGGCGACAAGCCCATAGCCAAGCCTTGTTTTTGTCACATATAGCGACATCTTGGCGCACTTTCTCGCATTTTATCGCACTTTCTCACACTTTATCGCACTTGGTTGCACTTTCTTGAACTTGGCGTCGCTTAACGGCACTTGGTGGCACTTGATTGCATTTTTTCGCAGCGAGTCACTGATATGGCTCAGCACAGTGAGCATTGCGCGAAAGAAGCTTGCCATCAGACACCTGCACATGTGTTTTTGACAAAGTGCTCAGTGAAGTGACCCCCTCCAGAGCTGCACAGGCTATAGGGCAGCGATCAGGAGGTCTGGGCACAGACAGTGCTGTTCTTATTTCCCTTGATTCAGGTTGAAGTGGTCCAATTGGAGCGGACACTCCGATAAGCCTCATAATGGAGGCAATGGAGGTGTTCATGACCAAGAAGACTCGACGTCGGTTTTCCGATGAGTTCAAGGCGGATGCGGTGAGCCTGGTAATCGATCAGGGGTATTCCGTATCTGAGGCCGCCCGGCGCCTGGGCGTGGAACGTAGCGTGCTGGACCGCTGGTGCCGCAAGCACCGTCAGCAGGTTTCCGGCACCCCGAGGCGGCAGGAGGATGATCGCGACACCGAGATCAATAAGCTCCGCGAAGAAGTTCGTAAGCTTCAGATTGAAAAGGATATTTTAAAAAAGGCGGCGGCCTTCTTCGCCAAAGAGTCGAGCTGAGATACCAGTTCATCGAGTCGGAGAAGGCCACCTATCCCGTGGCCGTGTTGTGTCGGGTCATGCAGGTCAGCCGGAGTGGTTTCTATGATTGGCGACGACGTAGCCCTGATGAACCGCGCCAGGCCCTCCTACACGAGGTCAGAGAGATTCATCGCCAGAAGCGTGGCAGCTATGGCAGCCGCCGCATGGCCAGAGAACTGCGACGCCGTGGATACGACGTCGGCCGTTACCAGGCCCGGAGTCTGATGCAGGAAGCCGGCGTAGAGGCACGGCAGCGGCGCCGCTGGCGTCATACCACCGACAGTGAGCACAGCCTGCCGGTGGCGCCTAATCTGCTGAACCGCCAGTTCATGGTGGCGGAACCGAACCGGGCATGGGTGGCCGACATTACCGCGATCTGGACGCTGGAAGGATGGCTCTATCTGGCGGCGGTGCTCGACCTCCACGACCGGCAGTTAGTGGGCTGGGCGATGGCCGACCACATGCGCACGTCGCTGGTGCTGGACGCCCTGGAGATGGCCATAGGTCGCCGACAGCCCGAGAGCGGGTTGCTCCATCACAGCGATCGCGGCAGTCAGTACGCATCTCGTGATTACCGCGCCACGCTGGATCGGCACGGGTTCCAGGCCTCGATGAGCCGGAAGGGGAACTGCTGGGATAATGCCGTCATGGAGCGCTTCTTCGGCTCACTGAAAAGCGAGTGGTTGGCCGGCCAGCGATACGGGAGCCGACAGGCAGCACGGCATGATGTGATCGACTACATCGAGATGGAGTACAACAGCTGCCGGCTCCACTCGACCCTCGGCTACCAGACGCCGAGGGAGATTGAGTTGGCAGCTGCGGCTTGAAAATGTGTCCGCTCTGACTTGACCAGAACAGGTTTTGGTGGCCCATTAGAGGTTTGCTTAGGGGCTAAGCGCATCATAACTGTTCAGCATTTATTCGCTGTGCGCAGCATGGCGAATAAATGCCTGTTGGACTAAGCCGCCCTTCAGGCTTCTAAGCAGCTTCTATAGGGTATTGTATTGGCC